>NZ_JBEBMH010000011.1:0-186966 GCF_040081985.1 Mesorhizobium yinganensis
GCATCTCAGCGCCTTCCACGACAGGTTGCACAAGGCCGGCAAACCCAAAATGGTCATTCGCATCGCGCTCGCTCGCAAACTGCTCGTCATCCTCAATGCAAAAGCACGCGACGCGCGAAACGAGTTCGCAAATGCAACTTGACACCAAAGATAGTCGCTCACCGGCCCTTCGGGCCACCTCTCCCCCTGCCCGGGGCAGAGGATAGCCTGCCGCGATGCCGGCGCCTCTCCGGCTAGGGTTCCTCTCCCCGGGCAGGAGGAGAGGTGGCCCGAAGGGCCGGTGAGCGGGTGCCTCAGCGTCTCGCCGCAGGCGAGGCGACGAGGATAACAAGGCGAACGACCTCCCTCGGCTGCTGGCAAAAATGGGCGGATCCCAAACCGCCAGCGAGGGGCGGCACCAACGATTCCAGAAATTCGAGCCTCGAACCAATGAACCCACGCACCCGAAAAATCCTCGAGACCGTCCTCGACAATCTCGTCTGGTTCATGCTGCTGTTCGTACTGATCGTCTTTTCGATCTTCATCCCGAATTATTTCCAACTCGGTATATTCGCCAACATCATCGAGGCGTCCAGTGTGCTGGGCGTCATGTCGATCGGCCTGGCGCTGGTCATCATCGCCGGCCACATGGACCTGTCGGTGGAATCGGTGGCAGCACTTGCCGCCATGGCGGTCGGCATCCTGTTCTGTTCGGCCGGCATAGGCCTCGGCATAAAGCTTTATCCCGAATGGCTGATGGTACCGGTCTCGCTGCTGATTGCCATCACCGTCGGCGGGCTGATCGGTGCGCTCAACGGCTTCCTGGTCGTGAAGCTGAAGATGAGCGCCTTCATCATCACGCTTGCTTCCTACATCTGGGTGCGCGGGCTGGTGCTGGCGGTCTCCGGCGGCCGCTCGGCGCAGGATCTTGCGCCCGCCATCCGCTGGTTCGGCATACAGCGCCTGCTCGGCCTGCCGCTGACCGCCTGGATCGCCATTGCCTGCTTTGTCGTCTTCTCACTGATCATGGCCAAGACGACGTTCGGGCGGCATCTGGTGATGATCGGCGGCAACGAGACGGCGACCTACCGCGCCGGCATCCGCGTCACCCGCAACCTCGTCATCGCCTTCGTGTTGGCGGGCGCCATCGCGGGACTAGCCGGCTGGCTGCTCGCCATCCGCACCTCCGGCGCGACGGCCAATCTCGGCGTCGGCCTGCTGTTCAACGCCTTCGCTGCGGTGGTGATCGGCGGCGTCAGCCTGAAGGGCGGCGTCGGCTCGCTGCCCGGCGTCTATGCCGGCGTGCTGCTCCTGTCTTCCATCAACACGGCGATCAACCTCATGGGCCTCCCAGCCAATTTCACGCAGGTCGTGCACGGGCTGCTGGTTCTCGCCGCCGTACTACTCGACACGTTCAAGCAGAATCTTCGCCAGAGGCTCGCATGACCGGACGCTTGCAGGACAAAATTGCGCTGATCGTCGGCGCGGCGCGCGGCATCGGCAGGGGCATCGCAAAGCGCTTTGCCGAGGAAGGCGCAAAGCTGGTGCTCGCGGACAGCGAGGCTGAAATCGGCCAAGCGACGGCCGACGAACTCGGTGCCGCCTTCATCGCCGTCGACATCTCGAAAATGGCCGACGCCGAGGCGGCGGTGGCGCTGGCGCTCGACCGGCACGGCCGCCTCGACATCGTCGTGCAGAACGCCGGCATCTATCCCTGGCAACTGATCGAGAACACCAGTCCGGACGACTGGGACCGCGTGATGGCCGTCAACCTGCGCGGCACCTTCAACGCGGCGCGCGCCGCCCTCGTGCCGATGAAGACGCAAAAATACGGCCGCATGCTGTTCACCTCGTCGATCACCGGGCCGCATGTCACCAGCCCCGGCCACGGCCACTATTCGGCGACCAAATCCGGCATCAACGGTTTTATCCGCTCGGCAGCGCTTGAGTTTTCAGGTTACGGCATCACCGTGAACGGCGTCGAGCCGGGCAACATTTTGACCGAGGCGATCCAGGAACAACGGGGCGCGGCCTTCATCAAGAACATGGAGGATGCGATCCCCCTCGGCCGCCTCGGCACGCCGCGCGACGTCGCCAACGCCTTTGTGTTCCTGGCCTCCGACGATGCGAGCTACATCACCGGCACCACCATCGTCGTCGACGGCGGCCAATTGCTGCCGGAAGGCGCCGATTTCCACATCCTGCCGCCGTGACCCGCGACGGCCTGATCCTCGATTTCGGCAAGCGTTTTTTCCTGCGCCACGCCACCGAGGCCGACCACGCAGCGTTGCGGAAAATCTGCCTGGAAACCGGCGACGCAGGCGAGGACGCGACTGCGCGCGAGGATGATCCTGACCTGATCGGTGAGATTTATTCCGTTCCTTATCAAGTGTTCGAACCGGATTTTGCGTTTGTCGTCGACGGCCCGTCAGGCGTCGTTGGCTACCTGCTCGGCGCACCGGACACGGCGTCTCTTTGTGCCCGGCTTGAGACGGACTGGTATCCGTCGTTGCAACACCATGTCGCCGACCCCGGACCGGACACTGCGCATTGGCAAGGCAGTGACTGGGCGCGGCGCCGTATCCACCATCCCGATCTGGCCATACCCGCCGCCATCGCAGCCTTCCCGTCCCATGGCCATATCGACCTGCTGCCACCGGCGCGCGGCAAAGGCATCGGCAGAAAATGCATCGGCTTTCTTGAAAACCGCCTTGCCGAGACGGGTTCGACCGGGCTCTGGCTTGAGGTCCATCCGCGCAACGCAAAGGCGCAGCGCTTCTACACGAGCCTTGGATATCAACACGTGCCGGAGGCCGATGTGCCCGATCAGGCGCTGTATATGGCCAAGCGACTTATGCCGGTCAGATAGCTTAAGTCATTTCGAAGACGCCCGGAGCAGGCCGCTGCAAGGGCCACGAAAAAGGCCGAACGCAGCAGCGCCCGGCCCTCCGATCACGGCTCCAGTTCGACATCCCAGTACAGATAATCCATCCAGCTTTCGTGCAGGTAGTTCGGCGGGAACAGCCTGCCGTTGTTGTGCAGATCGTGCACTGTCGGCTGGAACGGTTTTTGCATCGGCCACATCTTCGCCTGCGCCGGCAAATGCCCGCCCTTGCGCAGGTTGCAGGGAGAGCAGGCGGCGACCACGTTCTCCCACGTCGTCGCCCCGCCGCAATGGCGGGGGATGACGTGGTCGAAGGTCAGGTCCTCGGGCGTTCCGCAATACTGGCACTGGAAGCGGTCGCGCAGGAACACGTTGAAGCGCGTGAACGCCGGATGGCGCGACGGCTTGACGTAGCTTTTCAGGCTGACGACGCTCGGCACCCGCATCGAGAATGACACGGACGACACCGAATGCTCGTACTCGGCGACGATGTTGACGCGGTCGAGGAACACGGCCTTGATCGCGTCCTGCCAGGACCAGAGCGACAGCGGGTAATAGCTGAGCGGCCGGTAATCCGCATTCAGCACCAGCGCGGGCAGCCCATCTGGAGATACCGCGACCGTCACTTCAAAAACCTCCATCGAAGGTCCAGGACCGATACCAATAGTCTAAGCCCGACATGACAGGGATGTGAAGCGCCTTCGCGGCTACATTGCGGCGCAAAAATATCCGTCTTTTCAGGTTTTTTCCGGAGTTTGCAGGATCGGCGCGGCGTCCCTGCCCTTCGTCTCGCGATAATAGGCCCAGAAAAGCCGCGACGCGATGCCGCGCCATGGCGACCATGATTCGGCGATTCGCGTAAGCTGCTTGTCGTTCGGGCGCGTCTCCATGCCGAGCGCATGGCCGACCGCGCTCTGCAGCGCCACGTCGCGGGCGGGGAAAATGTCGGGATGGCCGGCGGCAAAAAGCAGGTAGACTTCGGCCGTCCACGGGCCGATGCCGGGCACCGCCGTCAGTCTGTCGATCGCCTCCTCCGCCTCCAGTTCGCAGAGATGGATGAGGTCGAGCCCGTCCGCTACCGCGTCTGCCGCCGCCAGCATCGCGCGCTGTTTCGGCCGCGAAAACCCGGCCTCACGGAACACCGCCTCACCAGCGCCGAGCACGCCTTGCGCCGTCAGCGGATCGACGAGCTTGACGAAACGCCCGAAGATCGCATCGGCGCTGGCGCGCGAGACCTGCTGCGAGACAATGATCGAGGCAAGGCTGAAAAAGCCTGGCTCGGTCAACCTGAGCGGCACCGCGCCGGCCATGCGCCGCACGGCAGCCAGTCTCGGATCGGCGGCGCAGAGCGCATCGAGCCCGTCCGTAACGTCGTCCATTCCAACAATTCGCCGCATGCCGCCCTTGTCCGTCAGAGCCCGGCAAAGTAGCAATCGGTCAAATTTTTGCGCAACCCGTTTCCGGCAGGTCGATGCTCAGGGGACAGTTTACTTTCTTTCGGCAGAAAAGCCGCAGCGCTCCCGAGGTCGCGCGGGCCAAAAAAACTGAACAACCCTCGCCTGCAAGGCGAGGGGTTCGAAATGAGAGTCGATTTGAAATCGACTGCTCTGTGGAGAGGGCGAGCCGCACGTTCGGCCAGTCGTCCAAAATCGCTGTTGCTCCTGGTAGTTGTCGCTTCGCGACTTCCTTGTCCTTCCCTTCGCCTGAAGGCGAGGGCTTTGCATCCCCGAGGGATAGTAAACTGTCCCCGCCGCGAGCCGGCAACGGTCGATCCGATTGCCGCGGGTGCCGATGACTTCGCCGGTCTTCCGTTTCGCTCCCAGCCCCAACGGCAAGCTGCATCTCGGCCATGCCTATTCGGCGCTGCTGAATCAGCAGCTTGCCGACGTTACCAGCGGTCGCCTGCTGCTGCGGCTGGAAGACATCGACACCGCCCGCTGTACGCCGGACTTCGAGGCCGGCATTTTCGATGACCTGCGCTGGCTCGGCGTAGGCTGGGAACAGCCAGTGCGCCGGCAATCGGAACACTTTGCCGACTATGACAAAAGCTTTCGCCGGCTGGTGGACGAGAGCCTTGTCTATCCAGCCTTTATGAGCCGGGGCGAGATGCGCGCCCATATCGTCGAGCAGGAGGCAGCGGGAAAAAGCTGGCCGCGCGATCCGGACGGCGTGCCGCTCTATCCCGGTCTCGACAAGGCGCTGCCTGAGAGAAAGCGTGCCGCGTTGATGGCGACGGGAAAACCCTTTGCCTGGCGGCTGGATATGGCGGCGGCGCTCACACGGATCGGCCACCCGCTGGAGTGGACCGAATTTTCGGCCGACGATCCCTCTGCTCTCAATCAGGTCGAAGCACGCCCGCAAGACTGGGGCGACGTCATCCTTGCCCGTCGCGAAACGCCGACCAGCTATCACTTGTCCGTCGTGGTCGACGACGGCTTGCAAGCCATCACCCATGTCGTGCGCGGCCTTGATCTCTTCGCCGCGACCGCCGTGCATCGCGTGTTGCAGGAACTGCTCGGCCTTCCCGCGCCTGCCTATCATCACCATCGGCTGATCTTCGGGCCGGACGGCCGAAAACTCTCGAAGAGCCTTCGCGATACCGGCATTTCCGCCCTGCGCCGAAATGGCGCAGTGCCCAATGACATCAGGCGGATGATTGGCCTCGACCCCTTTTGATCCCTGCGGTTTTGGGTCGAGTTGGCGGACCGCGTTTCCAGCGGTCAGGTGATATTCACCACCTCCGGTAGGTTGGCATGCCCGCTCTCGGCGCATAGACATGGCGCCCGTGCGGGCGGGCTTCGATGCTGAATCGAGGTGCCTTTGTTCATATCCGCTCCCGCCATCCGCCTGGCGCTGCTACCCTCTCTGCTCGTATTGTCCGTAACCGGATGTACGTCTCCGGTGATGCAGGAAGGCGGGCTTGCCAATCCGCCGCTTTCCGAAAAAGGCGTCGTTTACCTGTTCGCCGGCCTGACGCCGACCGGCGACGACATGGCGCGCAGCGGCATGTTCAGCCTGACGCAGTACATTCGCGCCGCCGGCGTCCGGGCCGACGTCTACAATCCCGTTAACTGGCGAGAGGCCGCGGACAATTTCCTGGCGCAGCCGAACCGGACAGAAACGCCCGTCGCCGTGGCCGGCTATTCCCTGGGCGGCAATGCCGCCACCCAGTTTGCCGACCGTTTGCAAGCCGCCGGCGTGCCTATACAGACGCTGCTCGTCTTCGAGGGCTACAAGCCGACGCCGGTACCCTGCAACGTGCGCCGGGCAATCGACATGTATGGCTCGGACGGGCTGTTCAGCATGTCGTCTCGTCTGCGGCCGCAAAAATCCTTCACCGGAAGGCTGGAAACCGTGGATTGGTCAAAGCTGCACAAGAATGGACGCCATGACCATCTCGGCGTGTCGAAGGAGCCCGCCGCCCTTGAATATGTTCAACACGCGCTGATCGACGGCAAGCAGGTGCGCCCGCTGAACCCGTCGCCGGGCGAAGCCGGCTGCCTCGCGCGGTCGTGACCGGCCGGCGACCGTTGCCTGAAACAGGCTGCCGGAGCGTGTCGCACCCAATCGGCGCGTCACGCTCTATGTCTTGAACAACCGCACCGGGCTGCCCTTGGCACGAGCCACGACACCCTTCGCTTCGAGGTCCAGTTGCACGGCCTTCGCCCACCATCCCGCCTTGGCGCCGCCGGGAAAGAGGTCTTCCGGCAAGAGGGGTGTCAGGCGGGTCCTGACCTCGACCGGCGTCAGGCCGGGCTCTTCCCCCGGAAGCACCGCCAGATAGACCCTCTTCATCGCCTCGTATTTCGTCTCGTCGACCGCATAGGTCGAGCCCGGCCTGATGACATTCTCGATTCGGATCTTGCCCATATCTTTCCTCCGTTCACGACAAGGACGTCCCACCGTCGAAAATTCCGACAGCTTGTATGAGAATCTCCAACTATGTCGAAGTCATCCCCTGCTGACGCCAGAGTCGTTTCATCTCCCCTGAATCAATGATTCAGGATTTCGCCTTTGCGCGCCGGTGCTTCCGGCAATAGAGCGGGCGCACGCGAAACAGGCCGCTCCCATGCAGACCAGAAAACTCATCCCGACGGCCTTCGTACTGCTCTGGGCCACCGGCTTCATCGGCGCACGCTACGCAATGCCGTGGGCGGAGCCGTTCACCTTCCTCGCCGTGCGTTTCGGCCTGGCCTTCCTGATCCTGGCGGCCATCGCCCTTGCCACGGGCGCCTGGCGAATGCGACGCCGCGACATCCTTTATGCACTTGCCGCGGGCGCGCTCATGCACGGCGTCTATCTCGGCGGCGTATTCTGGGCAGTGCGCGAAGGGCTGACCGCCGGCCTGTCGGCCCTAATCGTCGGGCTGCAGCCGCTGATAACAGCCGTTCTGGCAGGCATTTTTCTCGGCGAGGAGATTCTTCCGCGCCATTGGGCCGGGCTGGCGGCTGGATTCGCCGGCGTCGTGGTTGTCATCCTGCCAAAACTTGGCTCGGGGCTGGACGCAGTCACCTTGCCGATGCTCGCCGCCGCCATCGTCGCCGTCGCAGGCATGAGCGCCGGCACGGTACTGCAGAAAAAATTCGGCGCCTCCCGAAATCTCGTCATGGGAACCGCGTGGCAGTATGTCGGCGCGACCGTTCTCATGGCCGCTGGCTCGCTGACGCTGGAGACGCATACGATAGTCCTCACCGGCGAACTCGTCTTCGCCATGGTCTGGCTGGTGGTGGTGCTGTCGATCGGCGCCATTTTCCTGCTGATGATCATGATCCGCGAGGGCGAGATGGCGAAGGTGTCGTCGCTGTTCTATCTCGTGCCGGCGGTCACAGCGGTCATGGCCTGGCTCCTGTTCGGCGAAAGCCTGAGCTGGGTCCAGATTGCCGGAATGGCGCTCGCCACCTTCGGCGTCGGCTTGGCGACGTCTCAGCCGCCCACCCGCGCCCGGGCATCGAGGTAGCGTCTTATCGAGGCATTGAGTTCACCGCCAAGGATGAAGACCGCCGAGACGATGTAGAGGAACACGACTGCGATCATGATCGAGGCCAGCCCCGCATACGTGGTCACATAGGACGAGAAGTGGTCGAGATAGGCTGCGAATACGGTCGAGCCGACCAACCAGCCGATCAGGGTGAAGATGATGCCTGGCACCATGTGGGTGAAGCGGCGCTTGCCGGCCGGCAGCCAGACATGCACCGCGATTAATCCCAGCACGATAACAACCGAAGCAATCACAAACCGCCACAGCGTGATCGTGCCGAGATACGGTTCGATCCACGCCGCCTTCGCCAGCGCCAGCCGCACGATCAGCGGTGCGAATACCAGGAGCACGCTGATGACCAAAAACCCAACCGTGGCGATGAGCACGAAGGCGAGGCTCTGGATGCGCCTGTAAAGGAAATGCCGCGTCTCGGTGACCCGGTAGGCCCGATTGAGCGAGGTCCGCAGCGCCTCGATGCCGTTCGACGCGAAGAACGCGCCTAGCAGCGCGCCGTAGGTCAGGAGGTCGCTGCGCTGCACGGTGAGCACATTGATCACCTCGCTGGCGATGGGAGCCGCTATCTGCTCCGGCCAGGTGTCAAAGACCAGATGTACGGCTGTCTCGGAGAATGCCTGTGCACCCAGAAAACTTGCGAGCGTCGTGGCGAAGATCAGGAACGGAAACAGCGCCATCAATGCCGTGATCGCCAAATGGCTGGCCATCGACCATCCGTCGTCGTCGTTGAAGTGGCCGAGCATGTCGGTCAGCACGCGACGGACAGCGACGATCTTCCGCATGGGCTCTACGCTCTCCGTCGATTGTTTCGCGCCCGCGAATATGGGAAGGGTTTGCGGTATATGGCAAGCCGCGATCCAGCCCAGATTTCGATCAGCGAGAACAAGCGCACGATCATCGTCACCGGAGCCTCGTCGGGCATCGGCGCCTATTGTGCACGGGCTTTGAAAAAAGAGGGCTGGCGCGTCTTCGCCACGGCTCGAAAGCCGGAGGACATTCATGCTCTAAGGGATGACGGCATCGAAGCCTTCTACCTCGACTATCGCGAACCCGCCTCCATCGAAGCCCTGGTCGCGAGCGTGCTTGAGCGCACCTATGGAAAGCTCGATGCCCTGTACAACAACGGCGCTCACGCTCAGCCGGGAGCTGTCGAGGATCTGCCGGTCGAAGCGCTGCGGGTGCAGTTCGAGGCGAATTTCTTCGGCTGGCATGACCTGACCCGCCGCATCGTGCCGGTCATGCGCGCCCAGGGACATGGCCGCATCGTCCATTGCTCGTCGATCCTCGGTCTGACGCCGGTGAAATTTCGCGGCGCCTATTGCGCCTCCAAGCACGCACTGGAAGGCCTGATGCTGTGCTTACGCGCAGAGCTGGAAGGGTCGGGCGTGCATGTCTCGCTGATCGAGCCGGGACCGATCGCATCGAAGATCGCAACGAACGGATTGTCGTGGTTTCTCAAGAACATAGACCACGAGAACTCGGTCCACCACAAGGCCTACCAGGCGCAACTCGCCCGCATGCGCGGCGGCGGCACCAAGTCGCGGCTGAAGCTTGAGCCGGAGGCCGTTTATGCGGTTCTGCGTCACGCCCTCCTGTCGCAAAACCCGCGACCGCATTATGTTGTCACCTTGCCGGCTAGGATCGGGGTCTTTCTAAGGCGCATCCTGCCGGCTTCGCTTCTCTATCGCGTTCTGGCCTCGCAGGCCTGAACCGCCTTCATCGGAACAGAAAATGGCAACCGTTTTCAACGTCTTAGCTATCATCGTCATGGCCGCGGTGGTCATCGTACTGATCCGTGGCCTTGCCAACATGATGCGCGGCGGCTCGGGCAACACCTCGAACAAACTGATGCAGGCGCGCGTTTTCCTGCAGTTCATCGCGCTCGTCCTGCTGCTGCTTGCGGTTTGGTTCAACCGCCAGAGCGGCGGATGAACTTAGACGTCGAGCGGCCCTGGGCAAGCGAACGGGAGGGTATGTGGTAAAACTCAACAAGATCTACACCCGCACCGGCGATGACGGCACCACCGGGCTTGGCACCGGTGAGCGCCGCATGAAATCCGACTTGCGGGTAGAAGCCTACGGCACGGTCGACGAGGCCAATTCCTGCATCGGTTTGGCCCGGCTGCATACGGCGGCCGAACATCCCGTGCTGGACACCATTCTTGGCCGTATCCAGAACGACCTTTTCGACCTTGGCGCCGATCTCGCCACGCCGGACGACGGCAAGCCGCTCGGCTATGAGCCTTTGCGCATCGTAGCGTCGCAGACCAAGCGCCTGGAAACCGACATCGACACCCTTAACGCCAACCTCCAGCCGCTCCGATCCTTCGTGCTGCCCGGCGGATCGCCGGCCTCTGCCGCGCTGCATCTCGCCCGCACCGTGGCGCGCCGTGCCGAGCGCCTGATGGTGGCCCTGGTGCAGATCGAGGATGAGCACGTCAATCCGGAAGGCATCCGCTACATCAACCGCGCCTCCGACCTGCTGTTCGTGGCGGCCCGAGTCGTCAATGACAACGGAAAATTCGATGTGCTATGGGTGCCCGGACAGAACCGCTGACCGCACCTTGCGTCTGCTCCACGCCTTGCTCCAAATGAGTCCCGCGCCTTGTTCATCCCGCTCCATGACGCCAACGGCCTCGAGCATATAAAACTTCAATACGTCACCTTCGGCCTGATTGCGTCCAACATCGTCATCTTCATCTTCACCGGCCTCGGCTCGGAGCAATTCGCGGTCGCGACCACCTACGGTTTTGGCTACATCCCTTCCGTCGCCTTCGACCTCGTGAACCTGCCGCCCGAATGGTATTTCGTTCCGGAGGATTTTACCTACCTGACCTACGCCTTCATGCATGCCGACGTCTTCCATCTTGGTGGCAACATGCTGTTCCTGTGGGTGTTTGGCGACAATATCGAGGACGCGCTCGGCCATTTCCGATACCTGGTCTTCTATCTCCTCTGCGCTATCGGCGGCGCGCTTTTCCACGGGTTGATCGATCCCAGTTCACAGATGCCTCTGATCGGCGCATCCGGCGCTGTCGCGGGTGTGGTCGCCGCTTATCTGATGCTGCATCCGCGTGTGAAAATCTGGATACTGGCTTTCGGCCGCATTCCACTTCGCATCCCGGCCTGGATCGCGTTGACGCTGTGGGTCGGCTTCCAATTCGTAATGTTTGCCGGCGCCGGCGAAGAGCAGATCTCGTGGGCCTGTCACATCGGTGGCATTATTACTGGTGCCATCCTCGTCCTGCTTTTGAAACGGCGCGAGGTGCCACTGTTCGACCGCGAAGTCGTTACGCCCCGCGCTGTCGAGATGCAGCAGCAAAGTGCCGTGCGGCCGATCGGCGCCAAACCTGCGCCACGCTGGGGACGACAGTAGATTTCAAACGATTCTATGCCAGCGGCCGCTATTGACGCGCCCATGCACCCTAACTAGGGTCCGGCCCGCTTCCGCAAGCCGTGCAGCCATCGGAAGCGTTCCATTTGTACCGTTTTTTCGCGGTTGATGTCGTCATTCGGCAAACAGGCAGGCTTTTATCCTGATACCAGCGCCGCGAAATCTTGAGAGAAGGGTGAAGCACGCATGAAGGTCCTGGTCCCGGTCAAGCGGGTGGTCGACTACAATGTTAAGATCCGCGTGAAGGGAGACGGATCGGGCGTCGAGCTTGCGAACGTGAAGATGTCGATGAACCCGTTCGACGAGATCGCGGTCGAGGAGGCGATCCGGCTGAAGGAAGCCGGCAAGGCCGAAGAGATCGTCGTCGTGTCGATCGGCCCCCAGCAGGCCCAGGAGACGCTGCGCACTGCGCTCGCCATGGGCGCCGATCGTGCCATCCTGGTCAAGGTCGATGCGCTGGTCGAGCCGCTCGGTGTCGCCAAGGTGCTGAAGGGCGTGGTCGAGGCGGAAAAACCCGGACTGGTGATCCTCGGCAAGCAGGCGATCGACGACGATGCCAACCAGACCGGCCAGATGCTGGCGGCGCTGCTGGGCTGGTCGCAGGCGACCTTCGCGTCGAAAGTCGTAATCGACGGCGACAAGGCCACCGTGACGCGCGAGGTCGACGGCGGCCTGCAGGTCATCGAGGTGAAGCTGCCGGCGATCGTGACGACCGATCTGCGCTTGAACCAGCCGCGTTATGCCTCGCTGCCCAACATCATGAAGGCCAAGAAGAAGCCGCTCGACGAGAAAAGCCCGGCCGATTTCGGCGCCGACGTGACGCCGCGGCTGAAGGTTCTGAAGACCGAGGAGCCGGGTGGCCGCAAGGCAGGCGTCAAGGTGAAGTCGGTGTCCGAGCTGATCGACAAGCTCAAGAACGAAGCAGGCGTGCTGTAAGCGAGTAGGAAGGAAAAAGAAAATGGCAATTCTCCTCATCGCCGAACATGACAACGCATCGCTTTCCGACCAGACGGCCAAGACGCTGTCGGCAGCGCTCAAGATCGGCTCCGACGTGCACGTGCTGGTCGCCGGCAAGGGTGCGAAGGCAGCTGCGGACGCCGCGGCAAAATTGAAGGGCGTCTCCAAGGTGCTGATCGCCGAGGCCGACGAACTCGAACAGCGCCTGGCCGAGCCGCTGGCGGCGACCATCGTGTCGCTTGCCGGCCAATACGACACAATCATCGCGCCGGCCACCACCAGCGGCAAGAACGTCATGCCGCGCGTTGCCGCCCTGCTCGACGTGGCCCAGGTGTCGGAGATCATCGAGGTGGTGTCGCCCGATACGTTCAAGCGTCCGATCTATGCTGGCAATGCCATCCAGACCGTGCAGTCGACCGACGCCAAGAAAGTGATCACTGTGCGCACCGCCTCGTTCCAGTCGACAGCCGAAGGTGGCTCGGCTGCCGTCGAGACGGTCGCGGTCGCCGCCAATCCCGGCCTTTCGAGCTTCCTCGAGAACCGTCTATCCGGCGGCGAGCGTCCGGAGCTTACCTCGGCCAAGATCATCATCTCGGGCGGCCGGGCGCTGGGTTCGTCGGAAAAGTTCCAGGAGGTGATCCTTCCTGTCGCCGACAAGCTGGGTGCCGCCGTCGGCGCGTCCCGCGCGGCGGTCGACGCCGGCTATGCTCCGAACGACTGGCAGGTCGGCCAGACCGGCAAGGTCGTGGCGCCGCAGCTCTACATCGCCGTCGGCATCTCCGGAGCCATCCAGCACCTCGCCGGCATGAAGGACTCCAAGGTCATCGTCGCCATCAACAAGGACGAAGAGGCGCCGATCTTCCAGGTCGCCGACTACGGTCTCGTCGGCGATCTCTTTACGATCCTGCCGGAACTCGAGAAGGCGCTGTAAGCACTTCCCCAAAAAAACCAGGTTGGAGGCCGGGGCGGCGAGTGTCGCCCCGGCCTTTTTGTACCGAGAAACCGCCTGTGCCTCAGGCTTTGACTTTGCATACAAGCGCTGCACAAAGTTTGCGCAATGCACTGGACGAAAGCCGGCTCATCCCATTAGTGTGCACTGCAAAATAAGATTTACGTTGGGATCGATGGTCTGGCTGCCATGGCCCGCATCACCTCAACCGGAAGCACCGGGCGAGACGCCCGAAACGGGATCGAAGAAATGAGCGAGATTGAAACGGTCGGCATCGTCGGCGCGGGTCAGATGGGCAGCGGCATCGCCCATGTCTCTGCGCTGGCTGGCTATAAGGTGCTGCTTTACGATGTCGCGCCGGAGCGCATCGAAAAGGGCATCGCCACCGTCAGCGGCAACTTGGCGCGACAGGTCGCTGGTGGAAAGCTGGCGGAGGCGGAACGCCAGGCGGCCATCGGCCTGATTTCACCTGCTCCCGCCCTCGGAGATCTTGCCGGCGCCGATCTGGTCATCGAGGCGGCGACGGAGGACGAGAGCATCAAGCGCAAGATTTATGCGCAGCTCTGCCCCGTGCTGAATCCGGAAGCCATTCTCGCCACCAACACCTCGTCGATTTCGATCACCCGGCTTGCCTCCGCGACGGACAGGGCCGAGCGCTTCATCGGCATTCATTTTATGAATCCCGTGCCGATCATGAAGCTGGTGGAACTGGTGCGCGGCATCGCCACCGAGAACGACACGTTCGAGACCGCCAAGGAATATGTCCGGCGGCTGGACAAAACCACGACGGTTTCGGAGGATTTCCCGGCCTTCATCGTCAACCGCATCCTGCTGCCGATGATCAACGAGGCGATCTACACGCTTTACGAGGGTGTCGGCACGGTCGACGCGATCGATACGGCGATGAAGCTCGGCGCCAACCATCCGATGGGGCCGCTGCAGCTCGCGGATTTTATCGGCCTCGACACCTGCCTATCGATCATGCAGGTGTTGCATGACGGCCTGTCGGACACGAAATATCGTCCCTGCCCGCTTTTGGTGAAATATGTCGAGGCCGGCTGGCTCGGCCGCAAAAGCGGCCGCGGCTTCTACGATTATCGCGGCGAGCACCCGGTCCCGACGCGGTAGATCATCCCTTAGGACCGATCGTCGGGCAGGCATCGACCGGTTCCGAAGCCAGTCGATAGACACGCAACGTCGCGTCGGACGGCAACGGACATTCTGTCAGCCAGGCCGGCGGCCTTCCGTCGATGAGGCCCATCGCGAGCGGGAATCTGGCAGCGAGGCGAGGGACGGGCACCGCGTTGCGGCGGGCGCAGACCGCGACGTGGGTGGCCTGCGCTTCGTCCATGATGGACCGAGGATCGACCGTGGCCGGGTCGAAGAAGCGCAAGGCGCGCTCGATGCCCACACTGCCGGTATGGAACGGTATCGCGGTCACCGTGGCGCTGGGTTCGGATATCAGCCGGATGCCAATCAGCGGCGACGCGAGCACGCGCGCGCCGGCAGGCCAGCGATACGGTTCGAGATTTTCGAGCACGCAGGTTTCAGCGATTTCGACGCCTTCCAGCGTGATCTCTTCCGCACCAGCCGCCAGGTGATAACCGAGAAGACCGAGCGCCAGCGCTACCCCCGGCAGCATCGGCAGAAGGCGCATGGATGGCGGCTGAATGCGGCCTGCGAATCCACGTGCCATCCTCGGCGGCAAGATTGCGCCAAGCGCATAGGCCAGTCCGGGACCGGCGAACAGCGGCATGAAACGAAGGTAGCGGAAGTAGAGGATCGCGTGCACGACGGCGAGGACGGCGAACAACGCCAGGACGCCCCAAGCCCGGTCCCGGCCCCTTGCGACATAGGCCGCGACAACAGCCGCCAGCGCGCCGGCAAGCTGGACGGCAAGGTAGAACAACTGCACCGACACCACGAAATCACGATGATCGAACAGGCTGCCTTCCTGGTAGATGCGGCCCAGCCAATGGACCCGCAGATAGTCGCTCAGTCCGGCATAGGGACCAGCCATGCATCCCGGGAACAGCAATGCGACCGTCACGGCGGACCCGGCACCGCAGATCGCGAGCATAAGGAACCGCGGCACGGGGCCTGCATGCCGGCCAAGGACAGGCACAATTGCGAAGCTCATCCCCGCCATGATCAACGCCGTCGCGACCGGCGATGAGTAACGGTCGCATAGAGGTTGCGCATAGCTCCCGGGAGCCGTCGTGACGAAGAAGAGGGCGGTCGCCGTTCCCGCCAGCGAAAGGCCGAACAGTTGCAGCGAGACAGCCCCGTCCTCCTTGCCGCCGACGAAATCGAGGGCGCGAATGGCAAATACCAGGACGACGAACAGAGCAAGCTCCATGCCTGCGGCCTGCATCAGCGCCGCTGCGACGCCGCTCGCAAAGGCCGCGCGGCGCCCCGGTATGATCGTCAGCCAGAGGACCACCACCAAAAGCAACATTTGCAGATTGTGGTAGTCGATGCGGCCAGGCTCGAACTCTCCGAGAGCCCTGAGCGTTATGAACGTCGACGCGACAAGAACCAGCGCCGGGTTCGCGAAGCCGAATGTCGCGATCATTTTTCGCAGGAAAAACAGCAGCGCGGCGAGAAGCAGCAAGGGGACGCAGAAGAAAGCCACCGACAGCGCGGAATCCAGGCCGATCAACGGACGCAGGACGAAAGCAACCGCCGCGTAAGGCAGGTCGACGATCCACGGCCAATGCGAAGCGAACGGCTCGGGCTGGAGGATACCCGGAAGGGTGCGGTTGAAGATGTCCCCGCTCTCCAACAGGAAGCGGACCTCATGTGCCTTCAGAAGATCATCCACGTCCCCATTGGCGTAGTGGCCGATGCTCCACAGAAACGACAGGACCAACGATACGACCAGCCACACCAGATATGGCACGGCGCGCTCCGCCAGGATCGGGCGCGGTATGGCCGGCGCTGCTATGGCTTGCGACATGAAGGGGTCTCCGGCTCCATCTTCTGCCAGAGGACCTTTTAGAACTGGTAAAACCGAGCCCCGTTACGAGCTTCCACGCGCCGCCTGGATCAGCTTTTTCGCATCCTCGCCCGCCCATTCCGCCGGCCCGTTCATATGCGCCAACAGGCAACCATCCCCATCGATCAGCAGGGTCACCGGCAGGCCGAGCGCCAGTCCGCGTTTCTTCAGATCGTTGAACAGGTCGAGCGTGTTTTCGCGATAGTAGCCGAGCGAGGACACCTGCGTTTCGGTGAGAAACTTCTTCGGCTTGGTGTCGTCGCCGGTGTCGACATTCACGGCGATCACCTCGAACCCGTCGTCGCCGGCTTCCTTCTGCAAGGCATCCAGCGCCGGCATCTCGGCGCGGCACGGCGCGCACCAGGTTGCCCACAGATTGAGCAGCACGATCTTGCCGGCGCGGTCGGCCAGCGTCATCGGCTTGCCGTCGGGTGCGTTGAAGGCGAGCTTCGAAAGCGACTGCGGCGGATCGGCGGGAAGCATCGCGGCCACCTGGCCGGTTGCCGAGGCGGCCACGGTCTTTGCACGGTCGGCCTTGGCGGGGCAGGAATCGGCCTCCTCGCCGGGTGCCGCCGCCACCGGCGCCGCCCGCTGTATGGTGTCGCCGGATCCGCGCGCCAGCAGGTTGCCAGAGAAGCCCCCGGTGACATATACCGCAACCGCGCCGGCCAGGGCGCCGGCCACCATGGCGGTCAGCATGGCGCGCCAGGCCGGTACCAGTTTCCTTTGCTTTCCGTCCGACATTCTCAAAAATCTCCGAAGCCCGGGTAGCACGATGAACGACAAAAAGGCCAGCAATGCGATGTGGGGCGGACGTTTTGCCTCGGGTCCGGCGGCCGTGATGGAGGCGATCAACGCCTCGATCGGCTTCGACCGGAAACTTTACGCCCAGGACATTCGCGGCTCGCTGGCGCATTCCGAGATGCTGGCGGCAATGGGCATCATTTTGGCCGCCGATCAAGAAAAGATCGCTCACGGCCTGCACACGATTCTGAAAGAGATCGAAAGCGGCGCCTTCACCTTCTCGACTGCGCTGGAAGACATCCACATGAATGTGGAGGCGCGGCTGGCCGAACTGATCGGCCCTGCCGCCGGCCGCCTGCACACGGCGCGCTCGCGCAACGACCAAGTGGCCGTCGATTTCCGGCTCTGGGTCAAGGACGAGCTTTTTCGCGTTGCCGAGGCGCTGAAGGGCCTGATCGCCGTCTTCCTGACGCGCGCCGAGGAACACGCGGCGACGGTGATGCCCGGCTTTACCCACATGCAGTCGGCGCAGCCGGTGACCTTCGGCCACCACTGCATGGCCTATGTCGAGATGTTTGCCCGTGATCTTTCCCGCGTGCGCGACGCGATCGAGCGCATGGACGAGTCGCCGCTGGGCGCGGCCGCACTTGCCGGTACCGGCTTTCCGATCGACCGGCACCGGACGGCGAAAGCGCTCGGCTTCCGCGAGCCGACGCGGAACTCGCTGGACAGCGTGTCGGACCGCGATTTCGCGCTGGAGTTTTTGTCGATTGCGGCGATCTGCGCAACCCACCTGTCGCGGCTGGCGGAGGAGATCGTCATTTGGTCGACGCCGCAATTCGGCTTCGTAAAACTGTCGGACTCCTTCTCTACCGGTTCGTCGATCATGCCGCAGAAGAAGAACCCGGACGCTGCCGAACTGGTGCGCGCCAAAACGGGCCGCGTCAACGGCCATCTCATCGGCCTGCTGACCGTTATGAAGGGCCTGCCGCTCACCTATTCGAAGGACATGCAAGAGGACAAGGAAACGGTGTTCGACGCGGCCGAGACGCTCGACCTGATGCTGGCGGCCATGACCGGCATGGTCGGCGACATGACGGTCGACGCCGAGGCGATGAAGCGCGCCGCCGGCTCCGGCCATTCCACCGCCACCGATCTCGCTGACTGGCTCGTGCGCAGGCTGGGCCTGCCCTTCCGCGAGGCGCACCACGTCACCGGCCGCGTGGTAGCGCTGGCCGAAACGATGAAGACGACGCTGGCGAAACTGTCGCTGGACGAGTTGAAGGCGATCCATCCGGGCATAACCGAGGACATCTTCTCGGTGCTCTCTGTCTCGAAATCGGTGCAGAGCCGCAAATCTTTCGGCGGCACCGCGCCCGGCGAAGTGCGCCGCCAGGTGAAGTATTGGAAGAAGCGGCTGGTCAAGGCGTGAGTTGACGGCAAACGTGCAATGACCCGAAAACTCCGCTACAAGCACCGCACGATTAACCCGAATGGAAAGACGATGGTTGCGGCACGGCTGATGACGACGATCGCGCTTGTCGCGGCTCTCGGTGCGACGGCCGCCTGCGGCCGCAGATCCGACCTCGACACGCCCTATGGCGCCGCCGTGCAGGCACGCAAGGATGCTGAGAAGGCTGGCGAGCCGCTGCCGCCCGAACCGCAGAAACCGGTCGAAGACAAGCCCTTCATTCTCGACAAACTGATCCAGTAAACCTTTCTCCGACGATCGCGACCATTCTTCCTCGCGGAACCTGACAATGAACCATTTCGAATTCCGCGACGGCGTTTTGCATGCCGAGGATGTTCCTGTCCCGGACATTGCACTCACGGTTGGCACGCCGTTCTATTGCTATTCCACAGCGACGCTGGAGCGGCACTACAACGTCTTCAAGCGGTCGTTCACGGGCCTAGAAGCGCTCGTCTGCTACGCGATGAAGGCGAATTCGAACCAGGCGGTGATCGCCACGCTGGCCCGGCTTGGCGCAGGGGCGGATGTGGTTTCGGAGGGCGAGATGCGGCGCGCTCTCGCCGCCGGCGTACCGGCTGACAAGATTCTGTTCTCCGGCGTCGGCAAGACAACGCGCGAGATGGATTTCGCGCTCGCCGCCGGCATCCTGTGCTTCAACGTCGAATCCGAACCGGAACTGGAACTGCTGTCACGGCGCGCCGTCGCGGCCGGCAAGGTTGCTCCGGTGTCGCTGCGCATCAATCCGGATGTCGACGCCAAGACACACAAGAAAATCTCGACCGGCAATGCCGAGAACAAGTTCGGCATCCCGCGCCAGCGCGCTCGCGAGGTCTATGCCCGCGCCGCCGAACTGCCGGGCTTAAAAGTGACCGGCATCGACATGCATATCGGCAGCCAGATCACCGACCTGCAGCCTTTCGATGACGCTTTCTCGATCCTCGCCGATCTCGTCGCAACGCTGCGCGCCGATGGCCACACAATAGACCACATCGATTTCGGCGGCGGGCTCGGCGTGCCTTACCGCATCGACAACGACCCGCCGCCACATCCCGACGCCTATGCCGACATCATCCGCCGCCGCGCCGGCCATCTCGGCGTCAAGGTGATGTTCGAGCCGGGCCGGCTGATCGTCGCCAATGCCGGCATCCTCGTCTCCGAGGTTATCTATGTGAAGGAAGGCGACGCCCGGAATTTCCTGATCGTGGATGCCGCGATGAACGACCTGATCCGCCCGACGCTCTACGACGCTTTCCACGAGATTTTCCCGGTGGTGCGCCAGCCCGTCGACGCACAGCGCATGGTCGTCGACGTGGTCGGTCCGGTTTGCGAGACCGGTGATTACATCGGCCTGTCGCGCGACCTGCCCAAGCTCGAATCCGGCGACCTGATCGCCGTCGGTACCGCCGGCGCCTATGGTGCGGTACAGGCCGGCACCTACAATTCACGCCTGCTGGTGCCGGAAGTGCTGGTTAAGGGCGACACCTTTCACGTCGTGCGTCCGCGCACCCGTTTTGAGGACCTGATCGGCTTGGATTCGCTGCCCGATTGGCTCTGATATCCGCCAACAGCCTATTTGTTTCGGCTTGCCCGAAACGCCGGGCGTCACGATTTCGGCGGGAACAAACAAGCCGTCGCCGGCTTTTCGATCCGTGATGCGGCATCACGATTCTGTCAGACGTCTCGTATTTGCCGCTTTTGTTGGTATTCTTCCGACTCTACAGGCTGGGTTTCGTGCCGGCCGAAACCGGAAAGTCCGATGAAGGAAACGCTCGCGAACCGGGAAAAGCCGATTTTTTCCAGACGCTTGAAGCAAACCAGGCTGGTGACGCGCGCGGTGATGATGCTGGAGCGCGTCTGGCCGCTCATCATTCCGCTGCTGGTCACGCTCAGTCTTTTCGCCAGCCTGTCCTGGTTCGGCATCTTCCGAGCCATCCCGGACATGGCGCGTTTCGGTCTGCTCGCCGCCGTGCTTCTCGCAGCCCTCGCCTCGCTTTATCCGCTTCGCTTCTACCGCAATCCGCGGGCGGAAGAAATCGACCGGCGCATCGAGGCGGCGAACGCGCTGACCCACACGCCCTTGCAGGCGCAGACCGACCGGCCCGCCGGCAACGAGACCGGATTCGCCCAGACGCTGTGGCGCGAGCACCAGAAGCGCATGGCGGAAAAGCTGGCCGGCGCCGGCAGCGATCTGCCCCGCACCGGCGTGCCGGAGCGCGATCCGTGGGGGCTGCGCGCAGTCGCCGCGCTGCTGCTGGTCACCGCTTTCGCCTATTCCTTCGGCCCACGCGGTGGCTCGCTGGAAGACGGTTTCCGCGCCGTGACACTGACCGAGACACTGCCGCCACGCATCGACGCCTGGGTCACGCCGCCCCCCTATACGGGCAAGGCGCCGATCTTCCTCACTGTCCAGAACAACGCGGATACGCCACTCTTCACGGTGCCCTCCGGCAGCGACGTCGCCTTGCGCGTCACCGGCGGCGCCGGCGACGAACAGCTTGCCTTCACCGACAAGGATGGCACGACGCGCGACATCGCGCTGGCCGATATCGCGACGCCGGCCCCCGCCTCGGACACGCCTTCGGCGCTCAATCTGCCAGCCGCCCCCCGGCAGTTCGAAGGCAAGCTGACGGCGGACGGGGTCTTGTCGCTGCGCGCCGGTGAAAACCGAGAAGCGGTCGATAGCTGGTCCTTCGCCGTTATCCCGGACAGGCCGCCGGTCATCCGGTTCTCCGATGAGCCGAAGCGCGCGGTCAATGGCGCATTCGAACTGCGCTATGAGATTGAGGACGATTACGGCGCTGCTTCCGCCAAGGCCGATTTCGCGCTGGAGGACACGCCGTCGGCCGACGCCCGTCCGCTCTACGGACCGCCGGAAATGCCGCTCTCGGTGCCGCGCCGCGGCGGCCGCGACATCGCTCTGAAAGCGACACGTGACCTGACCGAACACGTCTGGGCCGGAAGCCGGATCAAGTTGACGTTGTCGACCGTGGACGATGCCGGCCAGGAGGCCAGGAGCGAGACGAAGACCATCGTCCTGCCCGAGAGGCCCTTCACCAATCCTCTGGCCCGGGCGGTTGTCGAACTGCGGAAGATTCTTTCGCTCGACGCGAACCAGAAGCGCCGCGTCGTCGACCTGATCGACGCGATCACGCTGCGGCCCGAGGACACGTTCGACAACCCCTCCTATTATCTCGGCATCATGGCCGGCCGCACACGCCTGCAGCTTGCGGCCACCGACGACGCCCTGCGCGATGTTTCCGACTATCTCTGGAACATGGCGCTGCAGATCGAGGACGGCGACCTGTCGACCGCCGAGAAGAATTTGCGCCAGGCCCAGGAGGCGCTCAAGCAGGCGCTGCGCGACGGTGCCAGCGACGAGGAAATCGACAGGCTGATGAAGGAACTGCGGCAGGCGATGAACGAATTCCTGCGCGAATTCGCCGAGCGCGCCGCTCGCGATCCGAACCTCGCCCAGCAGCAGCCGCAACCCGGCCAGGAACTCAGCCAGAGCGATCTGGAACGCATGATGGACCAGATCGAGAATCTGGCGAAGTCGGGCAACCGGCAGCAGGCCGAGGAACTGCTGTCGCAGTTGCAGGACATGATGAACAATCTCCAGGCGCGCCGCCAGCAACGCCCCGGCGAAGGTGGCCAGGAAAGCGAAATGCGCCAGCAGATGAACAAGCTCGGCGAGATCATGCGGCGCCAGCAGGAGATGATGAATGAGACGTTCCGCATGGACCAGATGCAGCGCGGCGAGCAGCAGCGCGGCCAGAACCGTCAGCAGCAACGCGGCGATCAGGGCCAGCAAGGCCAGCAGGGCGAAGGCCAACAAGGCCAGCAGGGACGTGGCATGACCCCCGAAGAATTCGCCGAAGCGCTGAAGCAGCTTCAGCAAGGCCAGGGCCAGCTCGGCAACGATCTGGAAGCGCTGATGAAGAGCCTTGAAGGCATGGGCATCCAGCCTGGCGAAGGTTTCGGCGAGGCCGGCGAAGCGATGGACCAGGCCGAGGGCGCGCTGGGGGACGGCGACGGCGGCCGCGCCACCGGCGAGCAGGGCCGCGCGCTTGAGGCATTGCGCAAGGGCGCCCAGGACATGATGCAGCAGATGCAGCAGGCCATGCAGGGCGACCAGGGCGGCGGCGAGGAAGGCGGACGCCAGCAGAACGCCGACCGCGACCCGCTTGGTCGGCCCCGCGCCACCAACGGTCCCGACGACGGCAGTTCCGTCAAGGTTCCCGACGAGATCGACATGCAGCGCGCCCGCCAGATTCTCGAGGCCATCCGTAAGCGGCTTGGAAACGCGCTCAGCCCCGAACTGGAGCGGAGCTATCTGGAACGCCTGCTCAAGCTGGAATAGGCGCGCCCTGCGAGGCTCGCCCTACCCTTCAGGACGGGTTCGAAACGCATCGCTGATTGCGTCGGCCCTCTTTGGGTGTCGGATTGTTGTCCGAAGCGCGTCGCAACACCGTTGCCGCTATGCGCCTGTCCTGATCGCGCAGACCTGTTCGTAGCTGGCGGCGGCACTCAGCAAGGCAGCATCGCCACGCGGCCGGCCTATAAGCTGCATGCCCATCGATCGTCCCCGGGCATCGAAACCAACTGGTACGCTGATGGCCGGACAGCCGGCCAGCGTGGCGAAAGCGGTCACTTCCATCCAGCGATGGTAGCTGTCCATCCCGCGTCCGCCGATTTCCGAAGGCCAGTGGATTTCCGCATCGAACGGAAAGACCTGGGCAGTTGGCAACGCCAGAATGTCAAAACGCTCGAACAGCCGAAGCACGGCCCTGTACCAGTCCGAACGGACTGTCGACGCCGCGTAGATCTGCGAAGCGGTAAGGCCGAATGCGCCTTCGATCTCCCAGATCGCTTCCGGCTTCAACAGACCGAGCTGGCCCGGATTGTCGTAGTGAACCTTCAGTGCCGCGCCGCTGGTCGAATGGCGCAGCACCAGAAAAGCTTGCCAGAGGCGCTCGAAATCGACATCCGGCACGCACGGCTCGGTTCGAAACGGACCTGCCTCGGCACGGAGAAGCGCCGCTTCGCAGAGGTGGAGAATGCCATCTTCCATCGGCAGATGGCCGCCCAGGTCGCCGAGCCAGGCGACGCGCCAAGGCTGCGCCCCGTCGCGCGGCCCGGCCGACCCGGGGAAATCGTCATCCAGCGACAGCGGCGCGCGCGCATCGTAGCCTGCCTGCACGCCGAGCAGTAGCGCGAGGTCATCGATGTTACGCGCCATCGGCCCTTCGACCCCCATCTGCGCAACGAATATCTCGGGCTGAGGGCCGGCCGGCACTCTGCCCTGCGACGGACGGAAGCCGAAAATATTGTTGAAAGCAGCGGGATTGCGCAACGAGCCGCAAAAATCGCTGCCGTCGGTCACGGGCAGCATGTGAAGCGCCAGCGCAACGGCCGCGCCGCCGCTCGAACCGCCGGAGGTCAGGCGCTGGTCGAGGGCGTTGCGCGTCGTCCCGAAGACTTCATTGTAGGTCTGCGAGCCGAACCCGAATTCCGGCACGTTGGTCTTGCCGATGATGATGGCACCGGCGTTACGCATACGCTCGACGAAGAAATCGTCCTCCTTCGGGACGAAATCTGCGAAGATGCGCGAGCCGAAGGTCGTGCACATACCCTTGGTCAACGCCAGATCCTTGACCGCGACGGGCAGGCCGAAAAGCGCTCCGGGCTCAGCGCCGCGCGCGAGCACCGCATCAGCCACGCGTGCCTCGGCGAGGATATCATCACGCTCGCGCAGCGAGACGATCGCGTTGACGGCGCCATTCACCTGGTCGATGCGATCGAGGAACGCGGCAACCACGTCCGTCACCGAAACCTGCCGGCGCACGATCATCCGCGCAAGGTCGGTGGCCGGACGACGGCAGAGTTCGCTGGCCTTGGGGAGCGCATTTTCGGGAACTGCTGGGCTGGGCTGGGCCATCATCACGCATGATGCGCGAGTGCGTCGCGGCAAGTCAATCGGGAGCGGTAGCTTCGAAGAATGAAGCGACAGCCCATGGAAAACGAACCCGGCCAGTCGGTGTTTTTTCAGCGCCCGGTCGTCGGCGTCTTCACGTTGGCGCTTCGAAGCCCTACTTGCTAGCCGGCAGTGGCCGGCGGAGCGAACAGTGCAAGCAGGACAGACGGCAAAACGGGCGCTTCTGGTGGTCAATCCGCGCGCCCGGCGCGGTACCGGCTCCATCGCCGCCGCGGTGGCACGTCTGGAAGCGGCCGGCCTCGACGTGTGCGAGGTGAAGGTGCGTGACGAGGACACGATCGACGACGTGATACTCCAGCAGGCATCGAGCTGTGATCTTGTGATCGTCGGCGGCGGCGATGGCACGTTGAATGCCGCGGCGCCCGCGCTGGTCAAAACCGGTCTGCCGCTCGGCGTATTGCCGCTCGGCACCGCCAACGATTTTGCCCGAACCGTCTCCATCCCGCCTGACTTGCAGCACGCCGCCGACATCATCGCCGAAGGCCATTTGCGCGACATCGACCTCGGCGATGTCAACGGCCATCTCTTCTTCAACGTCGCCAGCATCGGCTTCAGCGCGGAGCTCGCGGCTGAACTGACACAGCATGCCAAGAAGCGCTGGGGCGTGCTGGGCTACGCTATCGTCGCGGCGCGCATCCTGCTGCGCTCGCGGCTGTTCACGGCCCATATCGACCACGACGGAACGACGGAACACATCCGCACCATGCAGGTGTCCGTCGGCAACGGCCGATACTACGGCGGCGGCATGACGGTCGAAGCGACTGCGACGGCGGAGGACGGGAAGCTCGACCTCTACAGCCTGGAAGTCGACCACTGGTGGCGCCTGCTGGCGCTGCTGCCGGCGCTGCGCAAAGGCACCCAGGGACAATGGGACGACGTGCGCGCGTTCCAGACGACGGAGGTGACGATACGAACCAGAAAGCCTCGACCCGTCAACACCGACGGCGAGCTTTCGACCTACACACCGGCCCATTTCCATATCCGGCCAAAGGCGATTCGAGTGTTCGCGCCGCCGGCGGGCTAACCCTCCCCCTAGAGGGGAGGGTCGGCGAGCCAACGGAACGAAGTGGAGTCGAGCGAGACGGGGCGGGGTCGTCTCCGGATGGAGCACTGCCGCACCAGCCCCACCCCGCTTCAAAAACCTCGCGTGCCGCTCGGTTTTCTCCGCGACCCTCCCCTCAAGGGGGAGGGTTAAGTCGCATCCCCCTTGACCACGCCGACGAAAGGCAACTCGCGGAACGCATGCGCGACATCCATGCCGTATCCGACGACGAAATAATCCGGGCAGTCAAAACCGACATAGTCGGCATTGAGGGTCGTCTGGCGCCGCATACGCTTGTCGAGCAGCACCGCGATCGAGCAGCTTCTTGCGCCGCGCGACAGCATGAGTTCGCGGGTGTAGCGCAGCGTCTTTCCGGATTCGAGGATGTCGTCGATCAACAGGACGTCGCGATCCCTGACCTCGTTGTCGATGTCCCGCAGCACACGCACCTCGCCGCTGGTCGTCCCGGTGCCGTAGCTGGAAATAAAGATGAACTCGACCTCCGGCGACAGACCGACATCGTGCATGGCGCGGATCAGGTCGGCGGCAAACACGAAAGAGCCCTTTAGGATCGAGATGACCAGCAGGTCGTGATAATCGCGCCCCGCAATCTCCTTGGCGAGTTCCAGATTGCGCCTGGCGATCGCCGAGGCGCTGAACAGCACTTCGATCTCCTTATTGCGGACCACCGGCATTGACGCTTCCTATTCGGCGAAGGTGACGGACACGGACTTCACCCCGTTTTTAGGCACCTCGAGCCGGCTGGAAAAGGCAAAACGCTGGCCGGGATCGAGCTGGCGCGAAGATGTCCCCAGCTTGTAGCGCGTGATGGCTCCGTCGAGGCTGGCCACGCGGATTTCGAGACCGGGCATCGCCCCGCCGACCGCTCCGTCATTGCCAGCCTGCCCGTCCACGAACAGCATCGGCCTCGGCCCCGATGAATCGACACGGGACGATATGTCCGACAAGGTGAAGGCCGGCCCGGCGGCTGCCGACGGGTCACCCGGCGGCAGCACCAGCGCGTAGCCACCTGATACCCAGAAGGACATGCAGGCCAGCGCTACACCGCCGCTCCAGAAGAGCACGCCACCGCGCCTGGCGAACAGGCCGGGCCGGGCCGGAGCGGGTTTCGCCGCGAGGAAGTCCATTCCCGCCTCGGCGCGTGGCCGGAGCGATTGCCGCGGCACCATGGGTTGCCGCTCGCCGACGATCTCGAAGTCGGCGTCCACGATGTCCCGTTCGCCCGTCGCGTGCCCATCTGCGCTGCGGCGCAAAACCCGGCCGGTCATTATTTCGCCGGAAACCGGGCGTGCGGTACTCGTCACGGCCATGACGGTCGATACCTCCTTCGCGTCGCGGCTTTCCGGCCAACGCATCCGGCCAATGCTATTTCACCGCCCTATCCTTAACCGGCGGTTAACCATGCGGGCAGATGGTCGATTCGTGTAGTTCGGCTCGCGACGGAGCCTAGGAAACCAGAGTCCAGCTTTGATCCGCTTCGAGAACGTCGGCCTTCGCTACGGAATGGGCCCGGAGATTCTCCGGGACATCTCGTTTCAGATTCCGCCGAGTTCCTTCCAGTTCCTCAGCGGTCCATCCGGCGCCGGCAAGACGACGCTGCTGCGCCTGCTGTTCATGTCGCTGAAGCCGACACGCGGCCTGATCAATGTCTTCGGCAAGGACCGCTCACACATATCCGCCCAGGAACTGCCGATGATGCGCCGGCGCATCGGCGTGGTGTTCCAGGATTTCCGCCTGCTCGACCACATGACGACCTACGAGAACGTTGCCCTGCCGCTGCGTGTGCGCGGGCGAGAGGAATCCAGCTACCGGGCGGACGTTTCGGAACTGCTGAAATGGGTCGGGCTCGGCGAGCGCATGCATGTGCTGCCGCCTATCCTGTCGGGCGGCGAGAAGCAGCGCGCCGCAATCGCCCGCGCGCTTATAGAACAGCCGGAAATCCTTCTTGCCGACGAGCCGACCGGCAATGTCGACCCGCCGCTGGCGCGCCGGCTGCTGCGCCTGTTCATCGAACTAAACCGGCTGGGCACCGCCGTGGTCATCGCCACCCACGATCTCGGGCTGATGGAGCAGGTCGACGCGCGCCGCATGATCCTGTCCGACGGAAGGCTCGACATCTATGATTGAGATGCCGGCCGAGGTTTCTGCGCAGCCGCCCACGGCGGTACAGCACGAGCGTGCGCAACGCCGCGCCGCGCCGATCGTGCCGGCCCACAATGTCGCCGGCAATGCGCTGATTCTCGTCATCGCCATCATGACCTTCCTGTCCTGCCTGACGCTCGGCGCGGTCTCGCTGGTGCGCGACACCGCCTCCGTCTGGCAGAACCAGATCGCCCGCGAGGCGACGATCCAGATCAAGCCGTCCGACGGGCTCGACATGGAGGCGGCACTCGCCGACGCTGCGGCGATTGCCGGGGAGTTCCCGGGCGTGAAGGGAGCGCGCATCATCGACCGCGAAGCCACGGCGCGGCTGCTGGAGCCGTGGCTGGGTTCCGGACTAAACATCGACGAACTCCCGGTGCCGCGCCTCGTCGTCATCACCATCGACCAGAACAGCCCCCCCGATTTCACGGCGTTGCGGACCGCGCTGACCGGCAAGGTGCCCGGCCTGTCGCTGGACGATCACCGCACCTGGGTCGACCGGCTGGTCACCATGGCACGCACCACGGTGACGCTCGGCATCGCGGTGCTCGTGCTGATGCTGTCAGCAACGGTGCTCACCGTCGTCTTCGCCACGCGCGGCGCCATGGCCGGCAACGGCCACATCATCGAAGTGCTGCATTTCGTCGGCGCCGAGGCAAAATTCATCGCCAGCGAATTCCGCCGCCATTTCCTTTTGACCGGCATGAAGGGCGCGGCGGCGGGCGGCGCGGCGGCTGTCTTCGTCTTCGTCGCCTTCTCCTTCTGGTCGTCGCGCAACCTTGCGACACCTGAGGCCGACCAGGCGGCGGCGCTGTTCGGCAATTTTGCGATCGGCGCAACCGGTTATGCCGGCGTCGCGTTGATCGTGCTCGTCATCGGCGCTCTGACCGCGGCCACGTCACATTTCACGGTCATAGCCTATCTCAACGATCTCGAATTCCGTCCGCCGGACGGGTGAGGAAACCGGCAGGTGGCGCGCCACGACAGCGCTACCAAACCGGATGATTCGGAGTTATCGATTGTCGATGCTGGAAACCAATTCGAGCGATTCGGCGGTGGCAGGCCAAGCACAGCGGCGAGGTCTTCTGGCTTTCCTGCGCATTTCCGCTTTCGGCTTGGTTGCGGCCGCCGGGCTGTTCGCCGGCGGCTTTGGCCTTTTCGGCACCTATGTCAGCGAACTGACCACTCCCGACGACGTGGAGCCAGCCGACGCCATCATCGTGCTCACCGGAGGCCAGGCTCGCCTTGACGCAGCGCTCGATCTCCTCAAGACCGGTAAGGGCAAGCGCCTGCTGATCAGCGGCGTCAATCCCCTCGCGAGCCGTGAATCGCTGCGCGCCGCGACAGGTGGCGACAAGGATCTGTTCTCTTGCTGTGTCGACATCGACACCGCCGCGCTCGACACGATCGGCAATGCCGAGGAGAGCGCCAAATGGGTGCAGAGCCACGACTATGGCAGCGTGATCCTCGTAACCAACAACTACCACATGCCGCGCAGCATGCTGGAGATGAATAGGCTGGTGGCCAACACCGAGCTGCAGCCTTATCCCGTGGTCAATACGAGGCTGGACGACGGCGGCTGGCTGACCAAGCCGGATGCGCTGCGCGTGATCTTCACCGAATACACCAAATATGTCGCCGCACTCGCCCGCAGCGTGGTGTCTCCCGGCGAAGTCATGGCCGACGACGCACCGCGCTACACCGCCACCATCCGCAAGCCGGATTCTGCGACGCCCTGAGCTCGGCGGGAGAGTCGAAGCCATACAGCAACGGCGTTGTGCATTGCCGCGCCACTGATGTACGAACGGCGGGCGGAGCCATTCCGCACGATCTCGTCAGGAAACCCGCCCCGCCATGCTCGTCTTCCGGTCGCTGCTGTTCAATGCCGCATTCTATCTGAACCTGGTCGTCCAGATGATCCTGTGGGCGCCGGTGTTCTTCCTGATGTCGCGCAAGAAGGCCTGGTTCGTCCCGAAAGTCTGGGCACGCTCGGCATTGTGGCTGCACGACATACTGGGCGGCACGAAGAACGAAATCACCGGCCAGGAAAATCTGCCCGAAGGCTCCTTCATCCTCGCGCCGAAACACCAGTCCTTCTGGGACGCGATCGCCTTCATTCCTCATCTGCGCGACCCGCTCTACATATTGAAGCGCGAACTGACCTGGATTCCGTTCTTCGGCTGGTACATTTTGAAGATGCGGCTAATCCCGGTAAACCGCGGCAGCCGAGCCAAGGCGCTGAAGAAAGTCGTTGCCGACACGAAACGCGAAATGGCCGACGACCGCCAGTTGATCATCTATCCCGAAGGCACCCGCCGCGCGCCGGGCGACGAGCCGGCCTACAAATACGGTATCGTAGAGCTCTATTCGCAGCTCAAACTGCCGGTCGTGCCGGTCGCGCATGTCGCCGGGCTTTATTGGCCGCGACGGAAATTCATGCGTTATCCCGGCACGATCAAAGCCCGCTTTCTGCCGCCGATCCCGGCCGGCCTGGAGCGCGAGGAATTCATGCAGCGATTGATCCGCGAGACCGAAGCGGGGTGCGATGCCTTGCTGGTCGAGGCCGCGAATACGCCCGGCCACCCTCCTTTGCCACCGACGGCGGTCAAGCGGCTTGCGGAGCTGAAGGCTGCCGAACACGCACGATAGTGCCGGACAGCAGCCTTTCCACGAAGGCTCGCTTACGCGCTGGCTCTGTCCAGGTCCTCGATATCGGCGGCGGTCAGTTGCAGCGACGCCGCCTTGATCAGGCCGTTCACCTGTTCCGCATTGGTGGCACTGGCAATCGGGGCCGTCACGCCGGGCCGCGCGATAATCCAGGCCAGCGCCACTTCCGCTTGCGTCGCCGAATGCCTGGCCGACACCGCGTCGAGTGCCGCCAGGATGCGCATGCCGCGCGCGTCCAGATAGGATTTTATCCCGCCGCCCCGCTGGCTTTTGCCGAGGTCAGCTTCGCTGCGGTACTTGCCGCTGAGAAAACCCTTGGCGAGGCTGAAATAGGTGATCACGCCGAGCCCCTCCTTCATGCAGAGGTCGCGCAGTTTTCCGTCATAGGAGGAGCGATCGTAGAGATTGTATTCCGGTTGCAGCACCTCGTAGCGCGGCAAGCCGTTGTCCTTCGACACTTTCAACGCGTCGGCGAGCTGTCCGGCGTCGAGGTTCGACGCTCCGACATGCCGAACCTTGCCCTTTTTGAGCAATTTCTCGTAGGCGCCGAGCGTCTCCTCGTAGGGAACCGTCGGATCGGGCCAGTGCGAGAAATAGAGGTCGACCACATCGGTCTGCAGTCGCTTCAGCGAAGCCTCGATTGCCCGTTCGATATAGGCGGCGGAAAGGTCCTTCTTGCCCTGCCCCATGTCGGACCCGACCTTGGTGATGAGCACGACCTTGTCGCGGTTGCCCCGGCTTTTCATCCATCTGCCGATGATCGTCTCGGATTCGCCGCCGGAATTGCCCGGTACCCAGGTCGAATAGGAATCGGCGGTGTCGATGGCATTCAGCCCGCCATCGACGAACCGGTCGAGGATGTCGAAGGAGGTCTTTTCGTCGGCCGTCCAACCGAAGACGTTGCCGCCCAGCACCAGCGGCGCGATGTCAAGGGCGGTGCCGCCGAGTTTGCGTTTCTGCATGATCTTGTTCCTGATGAATTTGATCGGATGGAGGCGCTTCGCGGACAAAGCTAAGGCGGCCTGGGCAAGGATCAAACAAGATCATGCCGATTTTGCCTTCCGAATGCGGGTTAGACGGTTGGGCCAGCGACGCGTTGCGCTCGCAGCCGCCGCGCGACGTCCTCCATCCAATGGTCGCGTATGCCCAGCGCGGCCAGATGTTCGACGGTGCTGAACACATAATCCTCGTTGTGTCCGGACTGGCCGATCGCGCCATGCACGATAGCCGCCGCCTCCGCCTCGCCGAGATTTCCGGCATATTGCGCATGCGTCCGGTCGACGATGTAGCACACCGCCTGCGCAACGCCGCCACCGTCCAGCCGTACGGGCAGAACCCGCTCCAGATAGACGTTGGTCACCAGTTCGCGTTCGCGCAGGTAATTCATCACCTCGTCGCGTAACTCCTCGGGAACGCGGAACGCCAGCCCGACGCACGACCCGCCGCGATCCAGCCCGAGCACCAGTCCCGGCCGCTGCGGCGTGCCGCGATGCACATGTGAATGCACACAGAGCGACCGGCGATAACCGTGCAGGCGCGCCCTTTCGGTCTCCGTATGGGCAAAACCTGGTCTCCATATCAACGAGCCGTAGCCGAAAACCCAAAAATCGCCCATATCGCCTAGCCAAGTCTCTGCTATGAGGAGTCGCCCATCGCAGCAGTCCTAGACGAGTCCCTTCGTCCGGGGAAACTGCGAAGCTCTTGGCGGCTGCCAAACCCGACCGGAAGGCATGATGCACGAACCATCCCGCGCCAACGGGCGCTACGGACGCCGGATTGTCTGGCTCGGTGTCTGTATCCTCATCGTGATTGCCGGCTATACCGCCGGATGGTTCTGGCTGGCCGGCAGGATCGAGGGTGAAACCCGCACGGCGCTCGCGAAAATGCAGGAGCGCGGCATCAAAGCCGAGTGCGCCAACCTCGCGGTGCGCGGCTATCCATTCCGCATCGGCCTGTACTGCGACCGCGTCGCCTTCGCACAGCCGGCACAGGCAGTGAGTGCCGCGGCAGGCGCTTTCCGTTCCGCCGGCCAAATCTACGACCCGATGCGGCTGGTGGCCGAACTGGACAGCCCCGCGACCGTCACCGTGCCGGACGGCGGGCAGATTGCGTTCGACTGGCAGACGCTGCGCGCCAGTACGCGCCTGACCCAGACGCTGCCGGAAAGCGTTTCGCTGGAAGGCACGCAGCTCAAGGTCGGCGCCAACGGCAGGCCGCAACTGGTTTCGGCCGAGACCTTCGAGGCGCATATGCGGCCGAACGAGGCCGATGTCGACCTCGCCGCCAGTTTTGCCGGGCTGGTCTTCGACCCGTCGGTGGTCGGCGACCGCACCGTGCCGCCCTTGACGGGCGAGGCCGATCTTTCGGTCAAGGACGGGCTGAAACTGCTTGCCGAAAACCGCGCCGACAATCTGCGCGGCCAGTCGGGCATCGTGCGCAAGCTGACGCTGCAGCTTGGCGAGAAGGGCGCGCTGATCCTCTCCGGCCCATATTCCATCGACCAGGACGGGCTGATCGACGCTGATTTCAAGGTATCGATCAGCGATCCGAAGGCTCTGGCGGTGTCGCTGGCTCAAGTGTTTCCCGAGCAGGAGAACAAGATCAAGCAGGGGTTTGCTGGCCTCGCCTTCCTCGGCAGCAAGCCGTCGCTGCCGCTCAAGATCACCAAGGGCAAGGCCACGCTGGGTTTCATCCCGCTCGGCGGCATCCCGCCCGTGGACTGAGCTATCCCTTATCCGGATGTTCCACCGCCTGCCGGCCGAAGTCGGGAACGTCGACCTCTTGTCCCGCCTCAATGATCGAGCGCCGCACGCCGCGGGTGCGGGTGAATATGTCGAACAGCTTTTCGCCCTCGCCCCAGCGGATGGCGCGCTGCAGCAGCGCAAGATCCTCGGAAAAGCGCGCCAGCATTTCGAGGATGGCGTCCTTGTTGTGCAGGCAGACGTCGCGCCACATGGTGGGGTCCGACGCGGCGAGTCGTGTGAAGTCGCGGAAACCGGAGGCGGCGTATTTGATCACCTCGGACTTGGTTACCGTCTCCAGATCGTCGGCGGTGCCGACGATGTTGTAGGCGATAATGTGCGGCAGGTGCGAGACGATCGCCAGCACCATGTCGTGATGGTCGGCGTCCATCGTGTCGATGTTCGAGCCGCAGCGCCGCCAGAACTTTGACAGCTTCTCCAGTGCGGCGGGATCGGTGCCGGGCAGCGGCGTGAAAATGCACCAGCGGTTCTCGAACAGCTCGGCGAAGCCGGCGTCGGGCCCCGACTTCTCCGTGCCGGCCAGCGGATGGCCGGGGATGAAATGCACGCCGGTGGGAATGTGCGGCTGCATTTGCGCGATCACCGAGCGTTTGGTCGAGCCGACATCGGTCACCGTGGCGCCGGGTTTCAGCGCAGGCGCGATCTCCGCCGCCACCGCGCCGGAACTGCCGACCGGCACCGAGACGATCACCAGGTCGGCGCCGCGCACGGCTTCCGCCGCGTCGGTGGTGTAGGCATCGCCCAGTCCGAGGTCTTCCGCCCGCTTCAGGGTGGCTGCGCTGCGCGTCGAAACGACGATCTCACCCGCCAGCCCCTCGCGGCGGATGACGCGCGCCAGCGACGAGCCGATCAGGCCGATGCCGACCAGGGCAATCTTATCGTAGAGGAAATCCGCCATGATCAGCTTTTCAGGAATTCGCTGAGCGAGGCCACCACACCGCGATTGGCCTCCTCGGTGCCGACGGTCATGCGCAGCGCATTGGGAAAGCCGTAGCCGGCGACGCGGCGCAGGATGTAGCCGCGCGCAGAGAGATAATCGTCGGCCGCCGCCGCTGTGTGCTTCGCGTCGTCCGGAAAATGGATCAGCACAAAATTGCCGACGCTGGGCGTCACCCGGAGACCAAGCTTCGCCAACTCGACGTTCAGCCATTCCAGCCAGTGCGCGTTGTGCACCACCGTGCGCTGGACATGCTCGCGGTCGCCCATCGCCGCGACGCCGGCCTCGATTGCCGCCGCGTTGACGTTGAACGGCCCGCGCACCCGGTTCAGCGCGTCGGCGATATGCGGGGGGCAATAGGCCCAGCCGATGCGCGCGCCGCCCAGCCCGTGGATCTTCGAGAAGGTGCGGGTCATCACCACGTTCTCGAAGGCCGACACCAGCTCGATGCCGGATTCGTAGTCGTTGCGGCGCACATATTCGGCATAGGCGGCGTCGACCACCAGCAGCACGTTTTTCGGGAGACCGGCATGCAGCCTTTTGACCTCGTCAAAGGGGATGTAGGTGCCAGTCGGGTTGTTGGGATTGGCGAGGAAGACGATCTTTGTGCGCGGCGTCACCAGTGCAAGAATCGCGTCGACATTGGCTGTCTCCGCCGTCTCCTTGGCGACCACCGGCACCGCGCCGGCCGCCTGGATGTAGATCTTGTAGACCAGGAAACCGTGCTCGGTGAAAATCCCCTCGTCGCCGGGCGACAGGTAGGTCTGCGCCAGCAGCCCGATCACCTCGTCGGAGCCGTTGGAGCAGACGATGTTGGCCGGGTTCAGCCCGTGCGCCGCGCCGATCGCCTCGCGCAATCTTGCCGCCGATCCGTCGGGATAGAATTCCAGTTTTTCCGCGACCTTCCTGACCGCCTCGATCGCCGCCGGCGAGGCGCCGAGCGGGTTCTCGTTGGAGGAGAGCTTGTGTACCTTGGCGATGCCGGCGGGCGCGGCGCTTTTTCCCGGCACATAGGCTTCGATGTCGAGAATGCCGGGTTTCGGCTGCGGGCGGTTCTGGTTTGCGGTCATGTCTGGTTATCCGGCTGAAGGGCCTTGGGCGGGCGGCTCGCGGAATACAGGCGGGCGAAGTTGTTGTCGAGGGGCTGCGCTTCCCCTCCCCCTTGCGGGGAGGGTGGCCGCGAAGCGGCCGGGTGGGGTTGGTGCGGCCAATCGCCAATCTTGTTTCAGGTCGGAGCACTGCCGCAGCGACCCCTCCCCCGGCCTAAGGCCGGGCCCTCCCCTCAAGGGGAAGGGAAACCCGCACTTGTTCGTCGCCACGCTGCGGAACTCCGCCCTGGCCATTGAGAAAGTTCGGGAAGACGGGCGGCCGCAAGCTCGCTCATCTAATAATTTATCTGCGACCTTCCGGCCGCCCGTCCGGCGCATGTTTTCACCATCCCATTCCGCTACGCTAACCATCGCCTTACGGCTTGCGCCTGCAATGTCGTTGCGTACTGGCAGACATACTCCAGCTTGTGTATGTGGGAACTCTGGGACAGCCCCCGGCCTTCACGGCCACGTTAGCCGCTATCTCCGGGACGCCGGCTCCTCCCCGCAAATCACCGTCATGACCGGCGTTCCCGCGGGAGAAACTGACGGCAAGTATGAGGCAGGTTTTCGGGAGGGGGATGAGAATCGTGCGCGGCGTGGTTTAGGCGCCGGGTGGAAAGATGCCGGTCCCAGCAGGAACAGAGGCTTGGCGGGGCCCAGGCAAAAAAATCCGGCTCGTCCGAGACAACCTCATCCCCTTTTGCGGCCGTGCGCGATTGCCTGGCGCCGGCCGACTGGCTCCCCTTGGGCGGAAGTCGCGGGATGCCAACACGGGTCAATTGCTGGCCGCTGTCCAACGTCAGCCGCTACAACCCGATGTTCGTTCCACAGTTCATGTGCCATTGACGCCCTGCTCCGCCGGCAGTATGTCAGCCGTCGAACTTCCGTGGTGATTTGGCCGGTCGGCTTGCAGCCACGTTAAAAAAGTCGCTAAAGGGCCGTCGGCAAAATAAGCCGTTTGGACCGGGCGCGACTTTCGCGGCCGGTTTTTTGTTTTGGAGGCGGCGCCATGCCGATCAGGATCCCCAACCAGCTTCCCGCGCGCGACGTGCTGGTGCGCGAGGGCGTCTCCGTCATGGACGAGCGCACGGCCATGCGCCAGGACATCCGCCCGATGCAGATCGGCCTGCTCAACCTGATGCCCAACAAGATCCGCACGGAAACGCAGTTCGCGCGGCTGCTCGGCGCCACGCCGCTGCAAGTGGAACTGACGCTGGTGCGCGTCGGCAACCACAAGGCCAAGAACACGCCCGAGGATCATCTGATCTCCTTCTACCAGACCTGGGAGGAGGTGGCGGACCGGAAGTTCGACGGCTTCATCATCACCGGCGCGCCGATCGAGCTGCTGGAGTTCGAGGACGTCGATTATTGGGACGAGCTGACGCGCATCCTCGACTGGACGACGACCAACGCCCATTCCTCCTTCTTCATCTGCTGGGGAGCGATGGCCGCGGCCTGGCATTTCCACGACGTTCCCAAGCACACGCTGGACAAGAAGGCTTTCGGCGTGTTCCGCCACGGCAACAACGCGCCGGCTTCGCCCTATCTCGCCGGGTTTTCCGACGATTTCGCCATTCCGGTCTCACGCTGGACGGAGGTTCGGTCCGCCGACATTCCTGCCGACGCGGGCCTGGAAGTGCTGATGGAATCGGACGAAACCGGTCCGTGCCTTCTGGCCGAAAGAACCGCCAACCGGCTCTATATCTTCAACCACATCGAATATGATTCCACCTCGCTCAAGGAGGAATACGACCGCGACGTGGCCGCCGGCACGCCCATCGAGGTGCCGCACGATTACTACCCAGACGATGATCCCGCCCGGCCGCCGCTCAACCGCTGGCGTTCGCACGCCCATCTCCTGTTCGGCAACTGGATCAACCAGGTCTACCAGACGACGCCGTACGAACTGGAGGAGATCGGCAAGGGGGCATAGTCCGTCGTTCGGGGTTGATGCTTGGCGGTTTCGGAATCTCGCTGAGAAGCGGCCAATGTCTTGCCTAAGCGGTAACCTTCGCCGCGAATTCCGTTCGCCATATGCTTGCGGTCCTCCGACAATTGGCTACTTTGGCGCGCATTGTCGGGGGCATGATTTTGAAGCGTATCGTGATGGTTGCCGTGGTCGCGGCGGTTGGTTTGACGGGCTGCATGCAGACCAAGCCCAAGACGATCGATGAAGTCGTAGCGCAATGCGTGAGAAAGGTGAATGGCTGGCAGTACGGTTGGCAGGTAGAAGTCTCCCAACTCATGCGCGTCAGCCGGGAAAAGATGCCAGAACTGTTCTGCAAGCGGATGGTGACCGCCGTCCAACAGGGTCGCATCTCGCGTAAGGACGCCTATAATCTGGACAGGGACGCTTCACCGGTCTGGAAGATCATCAAGGGGCAATAAACCCTCGGAATTCACCGGACGTCTGATATTTCGGATGCCTTGATCCGGTCAGATGCCACCCCTTCCGCGCCGTCGAAAAATACACGACACTCGCCTCTGTCGCGCATGCGCGGCAGGTGGAGGGCGTCGCATGAATTTCGTCTTCTTTTCCCCGCATTTCCCAACCACCGGCGCCGATTTCTGCGACCGGCTGAAAAAGGCCGGCGCCACGGTGCTGGGCATCGGCGACGCGCCCTATGACGGGCTCGACCCGAAACTGAGCGCGGCGCTGTCGGAATATTACCGCATCGCCGACATGGAGAATTACGACCTGACGCTGCGCGCCATGGGCCATTTCATCCACAAATGGGGCCGCATCGACCGCTTTGAATCGCTCAACGAACACTGGCTGGAATTGGAAGCCGGCATCCGCACCGACTTCAACATCTATGGGACCAAACTCGACTTCGTGAAGAATTTGAAGAAGAAGTCGCGCATGCGCGCCTTCTTCCGCAAGAGCGGCGTCGACACCATCCCGCAGCGAAAATGCTCCGACCGCGCCGGCGCGCTCACCTTCATCCGCCGCGTCGGCTATCCGGTCGTCGTGAAGCCGGATTCCGGGTCGGGCGCCAGCAACACCTTCAAGATTTCCAATGCAAAAGAACTCGACGCCTTCTTCCGCGACAGGCCCGAGGACGTCACCTTCGTCATGGAGCAGTTCATCGACGGGCTGGTCGTTACCTATGACGGGTTGGCCAACCGCGACGGCGAGGTGGTGCTGGCCGCCAGCACCCGCTACGACCACAGCGTCATGGACGTGGTCAACAAGGACCGGCACTTGAGCTACGTCTGTTATCCCAAGATCGACCCGGCGATAGAGGCGGCCGGCCGAAAGATCCTCAAAGCCTTCGACGTGCGCGAGCGTTTTTTCCACCTGGAGCTTTTCCAGGCGCGCGACGGCCGCGCCATCGCTCTGGAGGTCAACATGCGTCCGCCGGGCGCCTGGATGACCGACGCCATCAACTTCGCCTACGACGTCGACGTCTATGCCGAATGGGCGGAAATGGTGATCAACGACCGGAACCGCGGCCCGTTCACCGGCAAATATTTCACTGCCTATGCCAGCCGGAAGAAACACATCCACTATCGCCACGATCATCAGGCCGTGCTAGCCGCGCTTGGCGGCAAGATCGTCCGCCACAACGCCATAGAGGACGTGTTCAGCCGCGCCATGGGAAACTACGCCTATCAGCTACGCTCGAAGGATCTGGCGGAGGTCCGTGAGGCGATCGATTTCATCCATGCCGAGGAGGCCTGAGCCGGTGCGCATTTCCTACCACAGCATCGACAGCCGCTTTCTTGGTCGCCCCATGGAGCACAAGCGCTACGGCCATGCCGGCCGGCCGGTCACCGTGTTCCCGACCTCGAAGGGCCGATTCTTCCAGTTCGAGGATTCCGGCGCGGTGGCGGCTTTGTCGGAATTCATCGAGGCCGGGCGCATCCAGCTCTGGACGGTGGACGGCATCGACTGGGAGACGTTTTTCTCGACCGAGCCCGATCTGCAGGCGCGCATCGGCCGTCATGACGAGTATTTCCGCTACGTGCGCGAGGAACTGTTCCCGCAGGTCGTGGAGGAGGCGAAAACCTCCAATGCCGGAAAACAGCTCCGGCCGATCATGGCCGGCTGCTCCATGGGCGCCTTCCACGCCTCCAACTTCGCGTTCCATTACCCGGAGATGGTCTCCGGTGTGATCGCGCTCTCCGGCGTCTATTCGACCCGCGATTTCTTCGGTGCGGCTCTGGATGGCGGCATTTACTACAATTCACCGCTCGACTATCTGCCCGGCCTCGACGATGGCGCCACGCTCGCCAGGCTGCGCGACTGCCGGCTGATCTTCTGCTGCGGCCAGGGCGCCTGGGAAGAGCGCATGCTGGTCGAGACCCGCGAGCTCGAACACATCCTGCGCGAAAAGGACATTCCGGCCTGGGTCGATTATTGGGGAACAGACGCGAGCCACGACTGGCCCTGGTGGCACCGCCAACTCCACTATTTCGTCGGCCACTGGCTCGATGCGGATGCCCACCAGCCGCGCGGGTAGACCGTCTTCCGCTGCACGCCGAAGTATGCTTCGATCCGGCCAAACGTCGCCCTATCGGTCCAACTCAGGAAAATACGGATCCGAGAAAAATCTCCGATCGCGCTCGCCTTTCAGGCAGTCGACCGGCTCGCCAGCGGCCGGAATGACGATTGCCGGCGGCGTCGCACCGCTGACTTCCAGGATCAGCTTGCGGCGGATCGCCGTGGCAAACTCGTCGACCGACCGAATCGGCAGCATGAACGAGCCTTCCCCGCCGATGACGCATTCGGCGTAGTAGCGGTCGAGCTCGCTAAAGGTCGGGGACGGCCGGATGATGATCGGCAGGCCGTTGACGATAATGCCCGCCGCGACAGCGCGATCTCGCGCGCCCGTCACCGGCAGGCCGATATTGTTCGGCCCGTCACCCGACACGTCGATGACACGGCGCAGCCCATCGACCGAATTGTCGTCGAACAGCCCATTTCCGAAATCCAGCGCGCCGGAGATCGACGTGCCCGTATACCCGCCGAAGGGTCGTCCAGCGAGAGCGGCGGCAAAGGCCTGCGCGCTTTCAGGACTGTCGATGACCTGCCAGGGAACCAGCGATTCCCTCCGCACCGTGCCCGCCCATTCGAAATAGGCGATGGCGATGCGTCCGTTGCGCCCGGCGCGCACGGCATTGATGAAGTCCGGATGACGGATCGCCTCGACATAACCCGCCCGTTGCAGTGCGAATTCGTCGGCGTCCATCGAGCGCGACACGTCGACCGCGAGCACCAACTCGACATCGGCCGGCATGGCGGTCGCCACCGGCCGCACGTCGCAGCCGAGGCAGAACAACACGCCGAGCAAGGACAGCATGGGCCGATCCCCAGGGAAACATCCCCAGCCGAGACCAGAAACATGGCGGAATGGCGAGCGCTGCGTTCACCCTCTCCCTTGAGGGGAGGGTCAGGTCGTCACCCCCTCGCCGCCCGCGCGCCCTGCGGATTGAGCACCGGCACGAACACCCGGCGCGAGGCGCGCTGCGACACCGGGATGCCCTGGTAGAGCCGCTTCTGCGCCTCAACGATGACCACGCCGGAGAAGATCGGCCAGAAGCGCCGACCGGCACGCTCCAGCATCGGCTGCAGCCGCATCAAGAAATTCCGCCGCGACGGCGGGAAGAACAGCGCGTCCGACGAGGCCGACGGCGTGAAATTGGCATCGCGCAGAAGCTCGTTGAGCTGGCTGCGCGAGAATGGCCGGCCGGTGCCGAACGGCGTGTGCTCGAATCGCGCCCAGACGCCGCGCCGGTTGGGCACGACGATGACGACGCGGCCGGCCGGCGACAGGACACGCCAGATCTCCTTCAGCGTCTCGCGCGGGTTTTCGGCATGTTCGAGGCAATGCGCCAGGATCATCCGGTCGATCGAGGCGTCGACCAGGGGCAGTTCCTCGTCGAACACCAGGACGGTGGACGACGGCGCCTCCGGCGGCCAGCGCACCGCGCCCTGCGTTCCCGGCATGAAGGCGAAGACACGCTCGGCATCGGCGCCGAAGCGTTCCAGCCATGGCAGCGTATAGCCGAGCCCGACCAGCCGCTCGTTGGGCAGGTTCGCCCACAGCGCCGACAACGCGAAGGTGATCGAGCGCTCCGCCACCTGCCCGAGCGGCGAGGCATAGAAGGAGCGGAGGTCGACGATGTCCGAATTCATGGGCAGCGACGGTAGCGGGCTCGCATGACGAGTTCAACATGGACCATCCTGCGGGATGACACCGCCGGCGTCACGCTCTATCTAAACCCGCGAAAAAGGAGAATTTTGATGACGATCGACATCGACCAGTTCATGTGCCGGACCGACAATTTCGGCGTGCTTATACGCGACCGCAAAACCGGAGAGACGGCGCTGATCGACGCGCCGGAGGAGAAGCCGATCCTGGAAGCGGTCGAGCGGACGGGCTGGACACCGACGCTGATCCTGACCACGCACCATCATCCCGACCATGTCGAGGCGAACCTGGCGTTGAAAGAACGGTTCGGGCTGAAAATCGTCGGACCGGCGAAGGAGAAGGCAAAGATTCCGGGCATCGACGAGACCGTCGACGGCGGCTCGACCTTCCGTTTTGGTGACGAAGAGGTGCGGGTGTTCTTCACACCGGGCCATACGCTGGGCCACGTCTCCTATCATTTCCCGGATTCGAAATTGCTTTTCGCCGCCGACACGCTGTTCGCGCTGGGCTGCGGCCGGCTGCTGGAAGGCACGGCGGCGCAGATGTGGCAGTCGCTGAAGACGCTGTCGGCGCTGCCGCCCGAGACCGCCGTCTATTGCGGCCACGAATACACGCAGTCCAACGCCCGCTTCGCGCTGAGCGTCGACCCCGACAACAAGGCGCTGAAGGAGCGTGCAGCGGAGATCGACCGGCTGCGCGCCGACGGCAAGCCGACCTTGCCGACCACGATAGACCGCGAATTGGAGACCAACCCGTTCCTGCGTCCGAACGATCCGGCAATCCGCCGCACGCTCGGTATGGAGAATGCGTCCGACGAGGCGGTGTTCGCCGAGATCCGCAAGCGCAAGGACAATTTCTGACCGTGGCGGGGCCGGCCATGTCCTCCCTGTCGGCGCCTGCCATCGTCGAGATGCTCGGCATGAAGCGCCATCCGGAAGGTGGATGGTATGCCGAGATGTTTCGCGACACGCCGGCCGCAGATGGCCGCGCGGCGTCAACGGCTATCTACTTCCTGCTCGAACATGGCGACGTTTCGGCCTGGCACCGGGTGCGCGACGCGGTGGAGGTATGGCATTTTTACGCCGGCGCGCCGCTTGAGTTGATCATTTATGAAAAGGCCGCCGGCCACTCCTCACACCGCCTCGGCATTGACCTGCTGGAGGGCGAACGGCCGCAGGCGGTAGTGCCTGCCGATGCCTGGCAAACGGCCCGCAGCCTCGGCGACTGGACGCTGGTTGGCTGCACGGTCGCGCCGGGTTTCGAGTTTTCTTCGTTCGAACTGGCGCCGGAAGGGTGGGAGCCGCATTAGGGTTGGGTGCGTCCTTCGAGGCGATCCTCGAAGGACGCACAACAAAACCGCTGATCAAAACCGGATCAGTCCGAGCGTGATCGCCAACTGGCCGACATAGTAAGTTCCCCACACGGCATAGCGCATCCAGTCGCGTTGCCGCGAGATCGCCGGCAGCAGGAATTTCTCGGTGGCGAGCAGCGTGTCCGACGTCATGAACAGCAGCGCGCCGATAATGACCAGCGGCGCGTCGAGCGTCAGCGCCGAAATGCCCATGGCAAGGATGGTGACTATATAGACCGCCACAGGCATGCGAAGCTCCGGCCCGATTCGCCGCCAAAGCAGCGCGAGCATGACCAATCCATAAACGGCGAGGACGGCGGCCAGCGCACCGCGCCACGGTGCGGCGGCCAGAACCCCCAAACCGCCGCCGACATTTGCGAACAGCGCGACATAGGCGATATGCGCGGCGAGGAAACTTGCGAGCCCGGCCAGAAACGCCCTTTCGCCCGAGCGCGACAGGAACAGGTCTCCGGCAGCGCTCAGCGCCAGCGCGAGGACTAGCAGCCAGTGCCCGCCTTGCATTCCAGCCAGCACGGCCAGCAGTGCGACGGCCAGCGTCTTCAAACAGAGGCTACGACACGCGGCGGCGCGGCCGCCATGGTGCCGTAGAGCAGCGCCGCCGCACAGGAGAAAATGAGGGTGGCATTGCCGGGGCTTTCGACCCCGCCTTCGAACGGCATCATGTGCCGGCCTCGGCTTCCGCGACGCGCGAGCCCGGAAACAATCTCGGCCGCGCCGCCAGCACCGCGCCGACCGTGATCAGCAGGCAGGCGCCGATGACGTTCCAGGTCGGCTCGGCGAAGCCGCTGGCGATCAGCACCAGCGTGGACAGCAGCGGAGCCGCGTAACTCGCCGCCCCCAGCACCTGGATGTTGCCGCGCTTGACCCCATAATCCCAGGCATAGAACGCGGCGCCGACCGGCATCAGGCCGAGCCCGAACACCGCCAGCCACTGGCCGGCATTCGCCGGCAGCACAGTCTGCTCCAGAGCGAGGTGGCAGGCGAACGACAGGATCGAGGTGGCCGCGCAGAACCAGGTGACGATGCTGGTCGGCACCTCGGCGAAACGCCGCGACAGCAGCGAATAGCTCGACCACAGCAGCGCGCAGACGGCGGCCATGGCATAGCCGAAGGCGTAGCGGCTTTCGAAGGAGAGGCCGCCGCCCTTCGTGACGATCAGCACCGTGCCTGCGAGCCCCAGCACGGCGCCCGCCACATGATTCCAGCGCAGTTTTTCGCCCGGCATCAACGATGAGCCGACGACGATCAATAGCGGCCATAGATAAGCGATCAGGCTGGCCTCCACCGCCGGTGCATTACGCAGCGCGGTGAAATAGAAGAAGTGGTAGCCGAACAGCCCGCCTATGCCGATTACCCAGACGACCGGCGGGATTTTTGCCGGTGCGGCGGGTTTGGCCGTGAGCAGCCCGGCGCAAAGCCCAACAGCCGTACCGATGGCGAAGGTGATGGCCGACAGCAGGAACGGCGGCACCTGGCCGGATGCGTCGGTGAGCAGCGCCAGCAGCGCCCACATCGCCACCGCGGAGAAACCGGTCAGCGTAGCCCGTGCCATGAAACCCTCCGGCGCGGGCGCGTCCCGCTAATTCTTCGCGTCGAGGCTCTTTGCCCTCACGGTCACGGTTCCGATCTGCGTGCCGACGGTCGCGTGGACGGGCGCATATACGCCGGTCGAGCCCAGCGGCGCAAACGCGATCATGATCCTGCTCTGCTTCTCCAGATAGTCCAGCGCCTTGCGGCCCTTGCGGTAGCCGGAGACCGGCTTGACCGTGACGCGGCAGGTCACGACGCCGTCACCATAGGCTTTTGCGGCCTCCGAATTTGGCGCCGCATGCAGCGTGGCGTCCATGCGGAACTCGCCGTCGAAAAGTTTGAGCGTACGCCCGCACACCTTGTCCGGGCTCGACGCCCTGATCAGGCCGGCCGACAGCGGATCGCTGACGCCGTCGAGGTCTCCCGGTTTCAGCGGCACCCAGTTCTTGCGCTTCTTCAGCGGCGGCACGTTCTCGGTGCTGACGACGTCGCCGGCGCTGAATTTCAGCGCCGTCATCTGTTTGCGCTTGCCCTCGGTGTAGTTCATGCGGAAGGCGTCGGGCTGCGTGCGGTCGCCGGCAAAGCCGCCGGAGGCGGAACTGTTGCCCTTGGTGCGGTCGAAGATTTCCGCAATGCCGGCGCTCGCCACCGTCCCCTCGACAGCGAATTTGCCGTTTTCGAAGCGGCTCTCGAAGGTCGAGCGAGCAATGGTGAGGCCGAGATAGGAGACGGTGTATTCGCCCTTGAACGTCTCGACCTCGGAGCGCGCGGGCGCAGCCGCCGGCATTGCCAGCAACAACGCGAGCGCAACCGGCCCGGTTCGCCCCGCCCAGAGCCCTGCGGCTCCGTTCTTGGTTTGCTTCCTGTCGATCATGCCGTTCAGGAAAGCGACAAATCCGGCAGCAATGTGAAACGGCAGGCTTTCAGGGGCTCAATGCATCGTCATGACGTGGGCCGGGACCGCCTGGTTGATGCCCTTCAGCGAAAATTCGCGGATGGTCGCTCCGGCGACCAGCTCCGGTGCCTGCGCGGCCGCCTCGGCCGAGACAAGAATCTCGCCCGCCGCCGCCTGGGACTCCAGCCGCGCCGTCAGGTTCACCGCGCCGCCGATTGCCGTGAAATCGCTGCGGAAGGTGGAGAACTCGCCGATCTCCACCTGGCCGGTATGGACGCCGACGCCCACGCCCAGCGCCTCGGCGGCCGTGTCGATGCCACGGGCCGCCAGCTTTTCCAGCGCCTCGCCGCAGCGCCGCTGCACTTCGATCGCCGCCTGGATGGCCGCCGCCGCATGGCGATCGTTCTTGATCGGGAAGTTGAAGATCGCCATCAGACCATCGCCCATCTGCTTGTTGACGATGCCGTCATGCTCCCAGATGGCCTTCGCGCACTCGTCCTGGAAGATGCTGACGATCTCGCTCAGCGCGAGCGGATCGAGCCGTTCCGACAGAAGCGTATAACCACGAATGTCCGCGAACATGATGGAAGCCGTTGCGGAGATGTGCCGCTGCTTCTTGACGAAGGTGAAGGCGCGCTCACAGATCGTGCAGATATTGGGGTTCATCTTGCTGCGGGTGATGCCGAAAGCCTGGAACGGCAGTGCCAGCGGACCCCGGATCGGGATCGGCATATGCATCTGGTCCCAGCAGCCCCGGCAGATGCGGGCGTCATGGCGAGCGGTCAAGGTCATCCGACAAACTACTTTCCCGGCTCGGCAGGCGGTTTCGTGAGAAAGGGTCACGAAGACGAATGGCGTGACACAACCGGCATCCGCCTGTCCACGGCCGCGTCCGGAAGAGTGCAGCTTTCGGCATCATTTTGCAAGAGATCGTCCACCGGAGATGCCGGCATCGGGCAGGCTCTTGACCCCGCCATCGAAGTCCACGAGCAATGTCCGGCATGAACTTAGGATGCGGAGGGAAACAATGGCGGCCGGCCAGTCGAAGCTGATCGGGTTGCTGGGCGGAATGAGTTGGGAGTCCAGCGCCCTCTATTACCGTCTGCTGAACAACGCCGTTCACCGCCGCCTCGGTGGCTACCACAATGCGCGGTCGATGCTTTTCACTTTCGATTTCGATGATCTCTACAGCCGTGCGGCAAGCGGCCGATGGGATGAACTGGCCGAAATGCTGGCCGATGCGGCCCGGCGCCTAGAAGCGTCGGGAGCCGACTTCGTCATGCTCACGGCGGTCACCGCCCATGCCGTGGCGGACCGAGTGGAGGCCGCCTTGCGCATTCCGCTGCTGCACCTTGCCGACCCCACGGCGGAAGCGATCCGCGCCGCCGGATTCACGCGCGTCGGCCTCCTCGCGACACGTTTCACGATGGAGATGGGTTTTCTTGCCCAACGGCTCGCAGACCGATACGGCATTGAGGTGATGACCCCACCCGAGGATCAGCGTGCGGCGCTGCACAGGATCATCGTCGAGGAGCTGACCGTCGGCAAATTCGAGGCTGCCTCCCGCGCCCGGCTGGTCGAGATGGCAGGCGAACTCGGCCACCGGGGAGCCCAGGCGATCATTGTCGGATGCACGGAACTGCCCCTGCTGCTCGACAACGATGGCTATCCTCTTCCAGCATTCGACGTGACGAAACTGCATGCGGAGGCGGCAATCGATCTGGCACTTTCCTGAACGATTGGCGTAAGACGTCGACTGGCACAAACCGGTTCGGCGGCCAATGCGCTGGCCGCGCGTGCCGTCATCGCGGTCAGTTCCAGCCTTGACGCACCGGCCAAATGCCACTATGGAACGCCGACTTTTCCAAGAGGCCGCCCGAAAGACCGCGCGCCAGTGCTGGCGAAGACGATCTGTTGGCCCGATAAGAGAACCGAAGGTTATAAAAATGTCCCGTGCTTGCGAACTGACCGGCAAGGCCGTGCTCACCGGCAACAATGTCAGCCACGCCAACAATAAGACCCGCCGCCGCTTCCTGCCGAACCTGGTAAGCGTCACGCTGATCTCGGAAGCGCTGAACCAGAATGTGCGCCTGCGCATCTCCGCCAACGCGCTGCGTTCGGTCGAGCATCGCGGCGGCCTCGACGCCTTCCTGGCCAAGGCCGACGAGCATGAACTCTCGCAGCGCGCCCGCCTGCTGAAGAAGCAGATCGCCAAGAAAACCGCCGAACAGGCCGCCGCCTGAGGTTTTGACGTTTCTTAGGCGGGGGACGACCGCCTTAGCGGAGCCCGGCGTCATCGACGGCGGGCTCCGTTTCATTGGGGCGGCCGCATAATGCGGCCTGCCACTGGTTCCATTACCCAGGATAAAAAAATGCACACCAGAAAGACCTATCTGCCCTTCGTGGCCGCCATGGCGCTTGTCGTCGTCGCCTCCAACATCCTCGTGCAGTTCCCGGTGCAGGGCACGCTCGGCGGCCTGTCGCTGGCCGACATCCTCACCTGGGGCGCCTTCACCTATCCCGTCGCCTTCCTCGTCACCGACCTCGCCAACCGCCGCCACGGGCCGCTATTCGCGCGGAAAGTCGTGTTCGCCGGCTTCATGGTGGCGGTGACATGTTCGATCGTCGTGCCGCCTCTGCTCTATCGCCTCGGTCTGATCGAGTTCGACACTGCCGCCGGCAGGCTGGTGCGCATCGCGACCGCCTCGGGCGCGGCGTTCGTTACGGCGCAATTGCTCGACGTCACCGTGTTCAACTGGCTGCGCCGGCAGAGCTGGTGGCGGGCGCCCATCTTTGGCACGCTGGCCGGATCGGTCGTCGACACGATGGTCTTTTTCTCCATCGCCTTCGCGGCGGCCTTTGCCTTCGTGGGCCCTAGCGACGCCTTTGCGCTGGAAAGCACTCCCCTGCTCGGCGCGCTGCCGGCGGAGACCGCGCGCTGGGTGTCATGGGCGCTGGGCGACCTGTCGGTCAAGCTGCTCATCGCCATCTTCGCGCTGATCCCCTACCGGCTGATTGCCGCGCGCTGGAGCCAGCCGACGGTCCTCGCTTGATCCCCTGGGTCCAGCTCGACAGCGCGCCGATCCCCGGCGGTGGCGCGCTGCGGCTGAAACAGCGCGGAAGCGAATTCTCCATCATGCTCGACACCAACGAGCTGATGAACAGTCGCCTCTCCGGTTCGGAAGAGGCGCTGGCAAAATTGTCCTGCGAGCGCATCCAAGGCCGGTCTGCGCCGAAAATACTGATCGGCGGCCTCGGCATGGGGTTTACGCTGCGCGCCGCTCTCGCCGCACTCGGGAATGATGCAAGCGTCACCGTCGCCGAACTCGTGCCGGCCGTCGTCGCCTGGGCACGCGGCCCGATGGCGCAGGTGTTCGGCGGCTGCCTCAACGATCCGCGCGTCGCCGTCCATGAGGGCGATGTCGGCAGCCTCATCCGTTCCGATACGTCGTCCTGGGACGCCATCCTGCTCGACGTCGACAACGGCCCCGAGGGCCTGACCCGGCAGGGCAACGACGCGCTCTATGACTTTTCAGGTCTCGCCGCCGCCCATGAGGCACTGAAGCCCGGCGGCGTGTTTTCGGTGTGGTCATCGGGGCCGGACGACCACTTCACCCGCCGGCTGCGGCAAGCGGGGTTTTCCGTCGACGAGATCGGAACACGCGCACGCGGCAAGCGCGGCGCACGCCATGTGATCTGGATCGCGACCAAGCGGGCAGGTTAGTCCAGCGCTTCCCTTGGACGGCTCATGCCCGAAGGCGTGGCGCTATCGGTCCTTCCCGCAAGATGCTCAATGCGGACCGGATTTGGCGGCAGCCCCGCTGACGGAAACTTGCCGGAACCAGAAACGCATGGCCATGCCAGTCACCGCGACACACTCGGCTTCGGAAACGACCAGGGGCATCGTGCTGATGATCGCCGGCCTGCTGACCGTTCAACTGGTCGACGGCATGGCGAAACATCTGTCCGCCACCTATTCGCCGCTGTTCATCAGTTCGGCGCGCTACGCCATGGCGTCGCTGATCGTGCTGCCCATCGCCTTCGCCATGTACGGCCGGAAAATCTTCCCGACCGAGCAGATCGGCGCCAATCTGCTGCGCACTGTCTTCATCATCGGCGCCATGACCTGCTATTTCCTGGCGATCGCCCGTATTCCGCTGGCTACCGCCATCAGCGCCTATTTCGTGGCACCCATCGTCGCCGTCATCCTGTCGATGCTGATCCTCAAGGAGCGCATGACGACGCAGAAGGCCATAGCGCTGGTGCTCGGCTTCCTGGGCTCGATGATCATCCTGCAGCCGGGCGGCGCCATCGAGCCCGGCATCCTGCTGGCGCTCGGCTCCGGCGTCTTCTTCGCCTGCTACATGATCGCCAGCCGCCGGGCCGCACAAGGCAGCGAGGTGGTGAAGATGCTGGCGTTCCAATGCGTTGTCGGCTCACTGCTGCTCGTTCCGCAGGGAATCGCGTTCTGGCAGACCCCGGCGCTGTCCGACCTGCCGCTGTTCTTCCTGATCGGGCTTCTGTCGACGGTCAGCCACATGCTGACGATCTACGCGTTCCGGCTGGCGGACGCCTCGACGCTGGCTCCGCTGATCTATGTCGAACTGCTGGGCGCTGCGGTGGTTGGCTATCTGTTCTTCGGCGACATACCCGGCCTGACGACCATTTTCGGCGCCGCGCTGATCGTTATCGGCGGGCTGGCGCTGCTGCGGCGTCGCCGCGCGCCGATCCAGCCGGCAGCCTAGATTCGGGCTACTCGCCCTCAATCCGCGTGCAGCACGAATTCCAGGTAGAGATTGCGCTGGAGGATGGAATGGTTGTCGTCGGAGACGATCGACACCATCGTGGCGCCGTCGGCTCGCTGCCACACATCCAGCCCTTCCATATTGTCGATCTGATAGGCCATGTCGGCCGTGAATAGCACCGGCCCGTCGGCCACCTTCCCCTTGGCGATCGACTCGCCATAGATGCGCCTCAGCCGCATCTTCACGCCGTCGGCGAGCCGGTAGCTGCGTTCCAGCAGCAGCAGGTCGCCATTCGGCAGGAAGGCGCCATCGGTAATGTCGAAATCACCGCTGCGCTTGACCGTGAAGACGCCCTTGTTCGGCCCCTCGATGATCGCCGCGAAGATGTTGCCCTGCTTGTCGAGGCTCTTTTCCGACACCACCACCAGCCCGCCCTCATGCTGCCCGTGGGGATGCGCGCGCGTCACCGTCTCGAAACCGCGGTTCTGGCGCAGTTCCCGTTTCGGCACGAGAAAATCGAGCTGCCGGAACGGCGCCTTCATGTCATCGGGATCGAGCCGGAACTGGGCGATGCGGTGATCGCGTTCGAAGCCGACGGTGGCAATACCGTCCTTGACGTCGAGGCTTTCGGCGTCGACCAGCCATTTCTCGTCGATGGGCTTGCCGGCCTCGTCGACCATCTGCACCATGCGGAAATTGGCGACGCCGCTCGGACGGCCCGCCGCATCGCGCAGGATCGAACCGAAATACCACATGCCCGTGTCGGCAACGCCGACGAAATCCTTGCCCGGCATGAGAAAACGGAAGGCCGACAGCGCCCCGAAGTCGCGAGCCGAGGCGGTCATCTCCAGCCCGCCGACGAACTCCAGCGGCCCGAACATTTTCTCGTCCCGGCCGATATGAAATTTTTCGATCGGCCGCGCGGTGATCTCCATCCGCTCGACCGGCGCGGGTTCTGCATGGGCTGGGACGAGAGGCAGTACGAGCAGAGCTGCGAAAAATGACGCGGCCAGCGCGGCGCCCCTTCGCACCCGTCTCCACCGGTGACACTCCGTCCAACACCCCTCATCCGACCTCGCTTCGCTCGGCCACCTTCTCCCACAGGGGGAGAAGGGGGAGCGTTGCCGCACCGCTTCTGCAAGTCTCCAATGTTGGTGGTTAGCTTTGAGGCTGGCGCGAAACTCCCCCTTCTCCCCCTGTGGGAGAAGGTGGCCGAGCGAAGCGAGGTCGGATGAGGGGTGTTGGACGGAGTGAGACGCTGCCGAAATGCCGTTACTCCACCAGACAGACGGGACACCCGGCAAGGAACGCCGTTTGAAGCGTTCCCAAACCACTGCCACCCGCCACAGGTGCATCTTCATCCCGCCCGCCGGAAACCGCCGCTGCGGCGCATGTCGCGCGGCGTCTCCTCGCCGAATAGCGATGCCAACTGCTCGGTCATGGCGCCGGCGAGTTCTTCCGCGTCGACGATTGTGACGGCGCGGCGATAGTAGCGCGTCACGTCGTGGCCGATGCCGATGGCGAGCAACTCGACCGGCGAGCGCGTCTCGATGAGTTCGATGATGGCGCGCAGGTGCCGTTCCAGATAATTGCCCGGATTGACCGAAAGGGTGGAATCATCCACCGGCGCTCCGTCGGAGATCATCATCAGGATTTTCCGCTGCTCCGGCCGGCCTATCAGGCGATTGTGCGCCCACAGCAGCGCCTCGCCGTCGATATTTTCCTTGAGCAGACCTTCGCGCATCATCAGGCCGAGATTGCGGCGCGCGCGCCGCCACGGCGTATCGGCGCTTTTGTAGACGATATGGCGCAGGTCGTTCAGCCGGCCGGGATTAGCCGGCTTGCCGTCCTTCAGCCATTTTTCGCGGGCCTGCCCGCCCTTCCAGGCGCGGGTGGTGAAACCAAGGATTTCGACGGAAACACCGCAGCGCTCCAGCGTGCGGGCAAGGATGTCGGCGCAGGTGGCCGCCACCGTGATCGGCCGGCCGCGCATCGAGCCGGAATTATCGAGCACCAGCGTCACCACCGTGTCACGGAATTTCGTGTCGCGCTCCTGCTTGAAGGACAGCGGCTGCATTGGGTCGATGACGACGCGCACCAGCCGCGCTGGATCGAGATAGCCCTCTTCGAGGTCGAAATCCCAGGAGCGGTTCTGCTGCGCCATCAGTCGCCGCTGCAGCCGGTTGGCGAGCCGCCCGACGACGCCCGAGAGGTTTGCGAGTTGCTTGTCGAGGAAGGCGCGCAGCCGGTCGAGTTCCTCCTCGTCGCAAAGCTCCTCGGCGCCGACGGTCTCGTCGAAGGCGGTCGAAAACACCTTGTAGTCGATCTCCTTCGGCAGGTTTGTAAAGGGATCGTCCCTGCGCTTGGTCTCGCCCGGCGTCTCGGCGTCGGCGTCCTCATCGTCGGACATGTCATCCGTGTCGGCGTCGGCCGCTTCCATCTCGCCGGCCTGCTCGTCCTCGGACGTGGCCTCGCTATCCTCCGGCTGCGCCTGGTCACCCGACGTATCGTCCTCGCCGCCCTCCTCGCTGTTTTCCTCACCCTGCGGCTCGTTCTCGTCGTTCTCGGCCTCGTCGTTCTGCTGCTCGTCGCCGAGTTCCTCGGCCATGTTCATCGAGGCCAGCATGTCGCGGACCAGCCGGGCGAAGGCCTGCTGGTCGTCGAGCTTGTTGGCAAGGTCGTCCAGCGCGCCATCAGCCTTCTCCTCGACCCAGTCGCGCCACAACGAAACGAGTTTTTCGCCGCTCTTAGGCACCGGCCGGCCGGTCAGTTTTTCGCGCACCATCAGCGCCAGCGCTTCCTCGAGCGGCGCTTCCGACTGCTCGCGCACATCGGCGAGATTGGCCTTGAGATATTTGTCCTCAAGCATCTGGCCGATATTGTCGGCCACCCCAGCCATGCGGCGCGAGCCGATCGATTCGACCCGCGCTTGCTCGACCGCGTCGAACACGGCGCGCGCCTGCTTGCCTTCCGGCGCGAGCTTCAGATGCACGCGGCTGTCATGGCAGGCGCGCTTCAGCGCCATCGAGTCGCCCAGCCCGCGCGTCACCGCGATGTCGGTCACGGTCGGCTTCTTCGGCAGTTCGGGAAGCCGCGCACGGCTGCCGGCCAGCGCCGGCTTGTCCTTGGCGAAACCGACTTCCAGCTCGCGGTCGCCCGAGACCGCACGCATGCACACTGTCACCGCCCGCTTGAACAGGTCCGTGTCAGCACCAGTCTTCGGTTTTGTCCGTGTGTTGTCGCCTGGGCCTGCCAAGAAAACCTCTTTGTTTAATTCAGCGACACGGTGGTCGCAGCGTTGCGGGCCGCATAGGCGTCTTGCAGAACATACAGGTGATACGGCCCGCACGCACCCGCGATCTCATCGAGCTTCGGCGGCCGCACCGTTCTTGTCGTCACCCTGTGTCCGACCGTCCAGGTCAATATCTTCGGCCGCGCATCGACGCAGTAGGCATAGGCGCAGCGGGTCACGCCCTCGCCCGGCCGCGTCGAGCAGGACGCGCCGTTGCGGGCCAGCATATCCACCACCCACCCGCGCTCCTTGATGTCATAGCCCCGCTCGAAGAAGCCCGGCTGGGTCGTGCTGATGAGGTAGTCGCCATTTACCGCGGGGTAATAGGTTGTGCACCCGCAGGCCAGCAGGCCGATGAGGCTCCACCCGACCTGCTTCACGACTCCTCCCGGGCGGCCCGCTCGATGGTCCGCCTAGCTCAGCACCACATTCGCCGCGCTCTCCGGCAGTTCCTGCCCGAACGAACGCTGGTAGAACTCGGCCACGATCGGCCGCTCCAGTTCGTCGCACTTGTTCAAAAAGGTCAGCCGGAAGGCCATGCCGACGTCGCCGAAGATCTCGGCATTCTCGGCCCAGGTGATCACGGTGCGCGGGCTCATGACGGTCGAGAGATCACCATTGATGAAGGCCGAGCGCGTCATGTCGGCCACCCGCACCATCTTGTTGACGATGTCCTTGCCCTTGGCGTCGCGATAATGCTTGGCCTTGGCGAGCACGATCGCCACCTCGTTGTCATGCGGCAGATAGTTCAGCGTCGTGACGATCGACCAGCGGTCCATCTGCGCCTGGTTGATCTGCTGCGTGCCGTGATAGAGGCCGGTGGTGTCGCCGAGGCCTACCGTGTTGGCCGTGGCGAACAGGCGGAAGGCCGGGTGCGGGCGGATGACACGACTCTGATCGAGCAGCGTCAGGCGGCCGGAGCTTTCCAGCACGCGCTGGATCACGAACATCACGTCAGGCCGGCCCGCATCGTATTCGTCGAAGCAGAGCGCGACATTGTGCTGGTAGGCCCAGGGCAGAATGCCGTCGCGGAATTCGGTGACCTGCTTGCCGTCCTGCAAGACGATGGCGTCCTTGCCGACAAGGTCGATGCGGCTGACATGGCTGTCGAGGTTGACGCGCACGCAGGGCCAGTTGAGGCGGGCCGCCACCTGCTCGATATGGGTCGACTTGCCGGTGCCGTGATAGCCGGACACCATGACGCGGCGGTTGAAGGCGAAGCCGGACAGGATCGCCAGCGTCGTCTGCTTGTCGAAAAGGTAATCCGGATCGAGATCCGGCACGTGCTCGCTTGCCGTCGAGTAGGCCGGCACGACCATCTTGGAGTCGAAACCGAACTTGTCTTTCACCGAAACGGTTGTGTCCGGCAGGTTTGCTATGTCGCGGTCGACCTTGTTCATAACTTCTCCACGGGCGAAGCCCCGCTTCGCCGGCACACTATTCATTTTTCCGCGCGCGGTCTTAGAGCCTTTTCCGGCCGGAAGAAAGTTGGAAAAAGGTCACGGCAAGCGACCTTGCCGCTTCTGGCCCAACTTCTGTCCCGCCGGCAAAAACCGTTACAACGAACCAAAACAGAGGATCGGCGCGCAAGCGGCCAAAATGATGACCTTTGAAAACCGGTACGGGGCGCCTGTCTGATACGTGAACCCGAGGTGCGAAGGCCGCCGATTGCGGCCCGTCCTCACGAACGTTTCATCAGCAGCGGCCCGCCTGTTTCAGCATCTTGTACGCCTGGATCACTTCGCGGAACCGGTCCTCCGAGCCACGGTCGCCGCCATTGGCGTCGGGATGGTGACGCTTCACCAACTGCTTGTAGCGCGACTTGATCGCGTCGCTCTTCGCGCTGGCGTCGAGACCGAGCGTTTCCAGCGCCTTGGCCTCGAGCGGCCTTGCCCGGCTTTCGCCGGCCGGCTTCTCGGCGCGCTGCTGCGAGAACAGGTTGAACGGGTCGCGGACGTTCTTGTAGTAGCCGGCCCTGCCGGAACGCTTCTGCGAGAAATCCGGGGCGAAGCGCGCATTGCCGTTGGACGCGACGGTCCAGGTCGGACGGTGGCCGGTCAGCGCCTCCTTCTGGAAGCGCGCGATCTCGGCCGCCGGCGCACCAGCGAAATAGTTGAAGCCCTTGTTGTATTCGCGCACGTGGTCGAAGCAGAAGCGGAAATACTCGCCCTCGCGCATGCGGCCCACCGGCGCGCGGTGCGTGCCCGGCTCCTTGCAGCCGTCCCACTGGCATAGTGGCGCTTCCGCCTTCGCCTCGGCCATCGGGTCGGGGCGCACGCGGATCTTCTCGAAATATTTCGAAAACGTGCTCATTCGGTCCGTTATGGGGCGTTCGCAGATGCGAAACAAGAATTGACATTTCGGGAAGGATGGCCCTAACCGCTGAATCGCGGATTAATTTTGGCCCCCGGCACCCCTCTCGGCGCCGGCACGGCGCCTGGAGCTGATATAATGTCCCTGCAGAGCGATATCGAGGCCAAGCTGATCAAGACTTTCGCGCCGGAGCGCCTGGACGTCATCAACGAGAGTCATCAGCACGCCGGCCACCATCATGTCGAATCGGGACATCACGCGACTTTCGACGGCACAGGCGAGACGCATTTCCGCGTGCGCATCGTATCGGCCGCGTTCGCCGGCAAGAGCCGCGTCGAGCGCCACCGCGCCGTCAACGACCTGCTTTCCGGCGAGTTGAAGCGCGGCGTGCATGCGCTGGCCATCGAGCCGGCGGCGCCGGGCGAAAAGACGCGCTGGTAACCCTTGCGGGGAGGGTTGCGGTCATCGCCTTGCGAGGGCCGATGGGATAGCTTGCCGCCGCTTACTGTGAGGGCCGCGCTTTGACTTCACTTGTGTTGGGCGGGATCGTGTTCTTCTGCCTGTTTGTGGCCGCGCTGGTCGGCATTTGGCTGCGCGGGCGGCTGCCGACGCATCATCTGAGTTCCGATTCCAAGGATGCGATCCGGCTTTCCACCGCCATCATCGGCACGCTGGCAGCGCTGGCGCTGGGCCTTCTGATCGCTTCGGCCAAGGGCGCCTATGACGATGCAGGGAGCGAACTCAGGACCTCAGCGGGGCGCATCGTGCTGCTCGACCGGGTGCTGGCCCAATACGGTCCCGAAACCACGGCGGCCCGCCAGCAGATACGCAATCTGCTCGAGGCCCGCCTTCGCCAGAGCTGGACAATCCGCGATGTCGGCAGCGACCCGATCGACGTCGTTGGCGACGACAGGGGCGTGGAAGGCGTGCAGGATGAGTTGCGCGCGCTCGTTCCCGCCAATGACGGCCAGCGCTGGCTGCAGAATCGTGCGCTGACGATCAGCGGCGAGATTGCCGAAGCCCACTGGCTCTTGATTGAATCGGAGACGGAGGGCCTTCCGATCGCCTTCGTCATCGTGCTGGTCTTCTGGCTAGCGCTGTTGTTCGTATCCTTCGGCCTGATGGCGCCGGGCAATTCGACTGTGATGACCACGCTGTTCCTGTGCGCCCTGTCGGTCGCCGGCGCGGTGTTCGTCATCGTCGACATGGACCAGCCCTATCTCGGCCTGATCTAATTCCCGACACGCCGCTGCGCGAGGCTCTGTCGCTGCTCGGAAAAATTTGAAGGCTATCCCGCCAGCGCCGCCTTCACCGCGTCGGCGGCGCGCAGGCTGAGCGCGGCTATCGTCAGCGTCGGATTGGCGGTCGCCGAGGTCGGGAACACCGACGAGCCGAGAACGAAAAGATTGGCGTGATCGTGGCTGCGCAGGTCCCGGTCGACGACCGAGTTTTTGGGATCGGCGCCCATGCGCGCCGTGCCGATGATGTGGCCGGCGCCCTCCGCGCCATCGCGGTGCTGGATCTGCGTGGCGCCAAGCCTGCCGAAAATGTCGGCATGAGCCTCGCGCGCCGCCGCCAGCCCGTCCTTCACATAGGCGTCGAGGCTGTAGTAGAGACGCGGCAGCGGCACGCCGTAAACATCCTTTTCATTGGGATCCAGCGTCACCCGGTTCTGCGGCTCCGGCAATTGCTCGATCAGCGAAGCCATTCTGATATGCCGCGACGCCTCGTCGCGCAGGGCCGTGTCAAGCGCCTTGCCGCGCAGCCCCTGCCCGGCCAGTTCGATTGCCGTGCTTGTCGGCGCGCCGGTCGGCCACGACCAGCCGTCATTGCCGATCTCGATGCGGAAGGCTGGGCGTTCCCTGCGGAAATCGCCGTCGCGCAAATTCTCGATCCCGGAGGTGGACAGCGGTCCGCGATACGGCCACAGCGGCTCGGGCGCCAGCGCCCAGCTCAATTGCGTCGGATGGTCCATCAGGTTGCGCCCGACCTGGTCGGAACTGTTGGCGACCCCGCCCGGCCGCTGTTCGCTCGCCGAATTGAGCAGCAGGCGCGGCGTCTCGATCGCGTGCGCCGCCAGCACGAACACTTTTCCGACCGCCGTGCCCTCGCTTTGATCGCGCCGCTTGAAGCGAATAGCGGCAATACGGCCGTCAGATCCAACCTCGATGGATGTCGCCGTGGTCTCCGCGTGGATCGCCGCACCGCTCTTTTCAGCACGCGCCACATGCACGGTCGCGTCGTATTTCGCCTGCACCGGGCAAATCGGAATGCAGCTCGAATTGCCGCAGCAGGCCGGCCTCTCGTCCCGCTCCGCCGAGTTGCGCCCCTGCGGCGTCGACCGCACCTCGTATTTCGTGCCGGCCAGCGCCTTGGCATAGGCCTTGTCGAGAAAGGTCTGAGGGATAGCCGGCATCGGGTAGGTTGACGAGCGCGGCCCGCCCAGCGACTCGCCGGAATCGCCGGACACACCGATCTCTGTCTCCGCTTCGCCGTAGAACTTTTCCAGTTCGCTATAGCCGATCGGCCAGTCGACGCCCCGTCCATAGGCGCTGGCGAGCCGGAAATCGTTGGGTACGAAACGCAGGCATGTGCCTAGCCAGTGCCAGGTCGTCCCGCCCAAAACCTTCACATAGGTGCTTTTGAACTTGTCCGGCCCGACCTGCCGGTACCAGTGGTCGAGATTGTCGCTGACCGGATGGTCGGCCTCGGGGCTGACCGGATACGGGCACTCCGGCACCTTGATCAGCGCATCCCAGTAGCGCTGCACCGCGTCGGTCCGGTCAACCGGTGAGCCCGCCTCCAGCACCGCCACCTTGACGCCTGCCGCCGACAGCTTCGCCGCCAGCAGCGCGCCCGACACGCCCGAGCCAACGACGATCACATCCGCTTCGATATCGGCCATGGGAAAAATCTCGTCAGCTTTGCGGCGGATCGGCCCAATAGCCGGTTTCACCGCCGCAAAAGGCAAAGGGTTTGGTAAAATCGAGCGCGTTCCACATCAGCGCATCGGTGAAGCCGGCCACTGCCAAGCCTTTCCCGGTATCGACGACACCGGAATACCAGGCCGAGACCACGTCGTTCGCCACGCTGCCCGTATCGACCTGCGTGTCGGTGGCGAGCAGCGTCAGGCCGGGACCGCGTCCTGTCGCCAGCATCGCCTGCAGTAGTTTTGCGGCCATGGTGGTGTCGAGATCGCCTGCGTCCGTGCCGGTCAATCGCGCCGACAACGCCAGAAACTGCTCGGCAGTGACGACGTCCTCCGCGAACGCCCAACGCGGCAGGCCGGCAGCGAGCGCCGCAAGGCTGGCGCCGCCGAGGAAGGCCTCGCGGCGCGTGATATTTGGCTTCATGCGGTACTCCCCGCCGTGGCTGCGGGCATGATGCACCGGCTGGGTTTAGAAAAGATGAGCATCGCAACTGGATCATCTTCTCGCCGGGCCTATGCCTTGATTGTCAGCGGGAACCGGTTGAAATCGGCGCGCAACCTTTCCGGGCCGATTTCACGCCATGTCGCTGCAATCCCATCCTTTCCGCGGCCCGCTATTCATGGTGCTGGCGACCTGCTCCTATGTCGTCAACGACACGATGATGAAGGTGGCGACCGAGGCGCTGCCGCCCTACCAGGTGCTGATGATGCGCGGCATCGCCGCCTTCCTGTGGGGGATGCCGCTGCTGCTCGTGCTTGGCTATCGCGGCAGCCTGCCACTGATGTTCGAGGGCCGGGTGCTGATGCGCAACCTCTGCGAGACGGTCGCCATCCTCTGCTTCGTCGTCGCGCTCGCCAACATGCCCATCGCCGACGCTACCGCGCTCGGCCAGATCACGCCGCTGGTGGTGCTGCTCGGCGCGTCTCTCGTATTCGGCGAAAGGATCTCGGGACTGGCCATGGCGCCGATCTGGCTCGGCTTCGCCGGCGCCCTCATGATCGCCCAGCCCTCGGGACAGGGCATATCGATCTACGCGGTCCTGGCGATTGCCAACGCCGTGCTCTGCGCCGTGCGCGACCTCGCCGGCCGCCGCATCGCCGGACACATCCCCGGCATGATCGTCGCTATGTCGGCGGTTGTCGTCGTGCTGATCGCCGCCGCGATCGCGCATGTCGCGCTGGAGGAATGGCTGATGCCGGACCCGCTGCATATCCTGCTTCTTGCCGGCGCCGGCTTCTTCCTGATCTTCGGCCATTTCTTCATCTTCATGGCCTACCGCGTCGGCCCGACCGGCGCGGTCGCGCCGCTCTACTACTGCTTCACCGTCTGGGCGGTGATTTCCGGCCTCGTCGTCTTCGGCCACCTGCCGAACATGCTGGCGCTCTGTGGCATCGTGCTGGTGGTGGGCAGCGGCCTCGCCATTGTGCTCCACGACCGGCGCAGGAGGCGGCTGGCGCCGGCGGCGTAAGGCGTGTCCTCGTCTACGCGCCGAAAATCTGTTCGATCCGTCTCCGCATCACGCCGGCGTCGGCATCGACGCCGGTCCAGTATTTGATATTGATCACCCCCTGGTTGACCAGCATGCCCAGCCCGTCCAGCACCGTGCAGCCCCGCGCTTCGGCGTCGCGCACGAGACGGGTGCGCGGCGGGTTGGGGATGAGGTCGGCCACCACCATGCCGCGCTGCAGTGTGTCGAGATCGATGTCGAGCCGCGCATCGATGTCCGGATAAAGGCCGATCGAGGTGGCGTTGACGATGATGTCGGTGCCGGCCGGAACAGCGAAATTCCCCTCCCACGGCAGGAACTTGGCCACCGCGCCCGTGCGCTCGCCGACCAGTCGCGCCAGTTCCTCGCCGCGTTCGCGTCCCCGGTTGACCACCTTGATCGAGCGCGCGCCGGCCAACGCCAATTCCACGCAGATGGCGCGCGCCGCGCCGCCCGCCCCGAACACGACGATCGCCTTGCCGCTGGGATCGGCCACCTCCAGCAGCGACTTCAGAAAGCCCTTTCCGTCGGTGTTCTCGCCGATCAGCTTTCCCTGTCGAAGCACCGCGCAATTGACCGCCTGCATGATCTCGGCCGACTCGCCCAGCCCGTCCAGATGGTCGATCACAGCCACCTTGTGCGGCAGCGAGCAGTTGAAGCCGGCCCAGCCCATGGCCCGCGCGCCGCGCACCGCGTCGCCGAGCCTTTCCGGCGCCACCTCGCAATTGATGTAGCGGGCGTCGAGGCCATGATGCGCATAGGCCGCGTCCATCATCGCCACCGTCGGGTTCTCCGCCGCCGGCATGGCGAACGACCCGGTGATCAGGCTGAGAAAATTCATGGATCCTCCCCGATGCGGCCATGGCAAAATGCCTGCTCGCCGCTTCCGCGCCATGCTATCCGAGAACCCTGCGTTCGCAAGCCGATGCGGAAGGCGGCACCGGTAACCAGCGTGAAAAAGACGCGCCGGAAAATCGCTGCTGGCGTTCCGGACGGCGGCACGGTTTGATATGATCGGCAACCGCCCGCCGGTTGCCCGTCGGGGAGCATGAGGGACCTGTCATGAAAAATCTCGCGACAAGCCTGACCTTGGCCGCGGCCTTGGCGATCGGCACGGCCATGCAGGCGAATGCCGAGCCGCTGGAGACGATGGACGAGGTCGGTGCGGCGCTCACGGCCTGCTGGACCCAGCCGCCCGGCAGCGGCAATTCGACGGTGACGCTGAGCTTCAGCTTCAAGCGCGACGGCACGCTGATCGGGCCGCCGCAGCCCACCGAAATCAAGGTCGAGGGGGACGAGGCGGCGCGCCAGCAATTCATCGACGCGGCCATCTCCGCCGTCGAGAACTGCACGCCGCTCGACTTCGCGCCGGCAATCGCCGACGGCATCGGCGGCACGGTCTTCACCATGCCGTTCGGCCCAATCCCGGCCGCACCCACTGCCGTGCCCGGCTGACCGGCCGCGCGAGCCGCTACTCAATCAAGCATAGCCGCAGCGCCGCTTCCCTAGGCGTGTTTCGGCTTCCGCCCTGCCACGGCTGTGGCACAGCCGAAAAACAGCCGTCTGTATTCGACCTCCAGCCCTTCCTCGCGCAGCATCCCGGCGAACGCCGAGGCGTCCCCGAAATTGGTGCTGTAGGTGCCGATCATCGCGAAATCCTGTGCGCCGCGCAGGAAAATCCGCTCGATCGTCGGCAACACCACTTTCAGGTGGAACAGGTAGAGCGACCGCAGCCACCAGCCTTTGGGATCGGAGGCCTCGACCATGGAGAACACGCCGCCCGGCTTGAGGCAGCGCGCAATCAGTTTCGCCAACCGGCGGTGCTGCTCCGGATTGAACGTCTTCAATCCAAAGGTGGAGATCACGAAGTCGGCGCTCGCTTCCCGAAGATCGCTTTTCAGCACATCGTCCTCGATGAAGGCGATGCGGTGGGCGCGATGCGCGTGCAAGCGCTGCATGGCGCGTTGGTGCATTCCAGACGAAATGTCGACGGCAATGATGGCGTCGATGTCGGGAAAGCGTTTCAACAGATGCGGCCAGACCTCGCCGGTTCCAGCCATCAGGTCGTAGCCGGTCGCACCGGCGGCAATCGTGTCCGGCAACATGCCCACGCATTGCTGGCGCCAACGTTCGGTAAAACCGAACGAACAAACCAAGCTGAACCAGATGTATTTGCCGGAACAGCGGTCGAAGACGCCCTTGACGAATTGCGCATCGTAGATGTCTTCGCTCATATCAGCCCTGCCGCCGCTGAATGTCCTCTAAGGCCTTGCGGCGCGAGCGCAAGGGCCTTCGCGGCGCTATCAGAGCACCGGTCCCGCAGATGGCCTGCAAGGACCTGCGCGCTTCCGGCCAAGCTGAACCGAATATCGACAGACCTCAGTCAGATCACCAAAAAATCCACCGCCGTCAGCTCTGCCAGATTGGCCATAGTGGCAAACTTGATGTTGCCGAACGCGGCTCCGGATCCGTCGGCATCGTAATAGAGATTGCCGGTGGCCGAATTGTAGACGATGCGGTCGTCGGCGTCTTTGGCGCCATCCGCCAGGTCCTTGAACGCCGTCGCCGCGAGGGCACCGGGCGACAGCGCGGTGAAGACGGCGTCGTCGAGCCAGATGGCGTCGTCCCACGTATAGTTACCGGGATCGGCGCCGTGGTCGTCATCGCCGAAGTCGGTGATCGTATCGACGTTGTTGGCGCCGTCCAGCGTCGAGTTGAAGATGAAGACGTCCTGCGCGCTGCCTCCGGTCAGGAGATCGTTTCCGCCGTATCCTTTCAGGTAATCGTTGCCGCGGCCGCCGTTGATGGAATTGGCGGCGTGGTTTCCGTTGAGATGATCGCCGTACCACGACCCGATCAGGTTCTCGATTGAAACATAGGTGTCGCCCGCGGCCGGCCCCGTGTTGATCGATGCGTTGGCCAGGCTCGCGACAACGGGACCTTCGCCGGGAGTGCTGTAGGATGCCGTATCGACGCCGCTGCCGCCGTCCAGGGCGTCCTTGCCTTCGCCCCCGTTGAGCATGTCGTTGCCGCTGCCGCCAAAAAGCTGGTCGTTGTGCTTTTCGCCATAGAGCCGGTCGTTGTCGCCGCCGCCATGGAGAACATCGTTGCCATGGTAGCCGCGCAGATAGTCCCTGCCGTCTCCGGGACCTTCTGTTACGTCGTCGCCGTAGATTGTGTCGTTGCCGAGCAACCCGTTGATCGTGTCGTTGCCATCTTCTCCGTAGATGGTGTCGTCATATCCACCGCCGTTCAGTGTGTCGTCATCCGGCCCACCGCGGATATCCTCCACAAGGAGGGCACCTATCACATGATAGGGAGTAGCGTCGGCGTCGAAATCTACGCCGCCAAGATAAATCTGTATTTCCTTGCCGATGAGATTACTTTCGACAATTTCAATTGCCATGTACACCTCCGCGGATTTCTCGGAACTACAACCATTTATACGGAATTTGTCAACCGATAAACGTCATACTTGCAAAGCGCGGGAACGGTTTCAGCCCTGCCCAGCCAGGCGATGAAACTGCCGCTCGTAGAGGACGCGGCAGGCACAGGACTTTCGAAGCCCCATCACCGCGACGGCCTTGCGTCATGCCACCGCCCGGTCCATCGTGGCCGCGAGGGAAAATACTTGGATGCAAAGCACCCGCAGTCGCAATGGAGATGATTTATGCCCACCATGACGCAGTTCTCGCCCGGCAATCCGGAGACGCTGTTTACAGACATCACCACACGCTCCAACCAGACTACTTTCGCCGGCGATTCGACCTATTTCAACTACGGCCCCGGCATCTTCTCGTTATCAGGCGTTCATCTCGAAGTGATCGGCGTCGGTCTTCAAGGATACTATGACGACGAGGAATGGTATCCCTACAATGCCGGCACCGTCACCGGCTATCGGATCGTCACCGGGGAAGGCTATCCGGTGGTCGAGATCAGCGGGCTCAGCCAGTCGGTCAACGACTTCTACAGCCTCTTCGTCTACGGCAACGCCGCGACGCTGCGCACCTTCATCGAGGGCCAGGCCTGGACCTTCAACGGCAGCGCGGCGGTCGACACCCTCACGGGCGGACTGTCGGCCGATACGCTCAACGGCAACTCCGGCAACGACACCCTGTTCGGCCTTGCCGGAGCCGACGATCTGTTCGGCGATGCCGGCAACGACACGCTGATCGGCGGCGCCGGCGCGGACTTTCTCGCCGGCGGCACCGGCACCGACACCGCCTCCTATGCGACCGCCACGCAGGGTGTCGTCGCCAGCCTGGCAAACCCTTCGATCAACAAGGGCGACGCGGCCGGCGACACGTATGAGTCCGTCGAGCGCCTGGTGGGTTCGAACTACAACGATTCGCTCAACGGCTCCCACGCCACCAACGATGTCATTTCCGGCGGAGCAGGCGCCGACATTCTCAAGGGCTATCGCGGCAACGACACGCTCTACGGCAACAACGGGGCCGATACATTCGTCTTTAATTCCGATCTCAACGGCACCACCAACGTCGACACGATCAAGGACTTCGGCGGCCCCGACACGATCCAGCTCGAGAACGCCTATTTCACCGCGCTCACCGCCACGGGCCCTCTGGCGACCGAACTGTTCAAGAACCTCAACGTCGCCGCCGTCGACGCCGACGACCGCATCCTCTACGACCAGGACACCGGCAACCTCTTCTACGACAGCAATGGTTCAGGCTCGGGCGGGCGTGTGCTGTTCGCCCATATCGACAACGGCTTCATCATGACGGCCGGAGATTTCGAGGTGATCTGAGGACGTCCGCCCCTCAGGCGACGGTCACGTCGCCTGATTGAGCTGCGCGGCGGCGGCCCTGATCCTGATCCGCGTGATCCGGTTCTTCTCGCGCTTCATCACGAAGAAGCGTTTCCCATGGAAGGTGAAGGACTGCTTTTCCTCTGGGATCGACTGCGTCTCGTGAATGACCAGCCCGGCGATCGTCACGGCCTCGTCGTCGGGCAGTTCCCAGCCCAGCGCGCGGTTCAGTTCGCGGATTGCCACCGATCCGTCGACCACGACCGAGCCATCGGCCTCCTGCTTGACGCCCTGCACATCGATATCGTGTTCGTCGGCGATGTCGCCGACGATCACCTCGATGATGTCCTCCAGGGTGATCAGCCCTTCCACCTCGCCATATTCGTCGACCACGATGGCGAAATGCGCCTTGCGCCGCTGGAAGGCGTCGAGTTGGTCCTTCAGCGAGGTGGTGTCAGGCACGAACCAGGGTTTCGCCGCGATCTTCATGATGTCGATCTGCGAAAAATCGTTGCCGGCCTCGCTCAGCGCCCGCGCGAGGTCTTTCGCATGGACGACGCCGACAATGTTGTCGAGCGAGCCGCGCCACAACGGCATGCGCGTATGCGGGCTCCGGATGATCTCGCGCACGATCGCCTCGGTCGGATTGTCGGCATTGATCGAGTGCATGTCGGTGCGATGCACCATCACATCAGACACTTCGAGCTCGTGCAGGTCGCGCACGGCATCCATCCGGGCGCGGTCCTGCTTGGCCGCTTCCGCCTCCTTGCGTGCCTCTTCCTCGGAAATTGCGGGTTCCTCGGGCGGCTGCGGCTCGGGCCTTCTGCGGCTGAGCGCGACGGTGAAGACTTTTCGCAGCAGCCACCCGGCCAGCACAATGAGCAGCGCCCCACCTGCCCCGATCACGATTCCGGCCAGCAGTTCCGGCTCGTTCATCCCCCCAGTTGCTCCTTGAGGAACGACAGCACCTCAGACGCTGGAACATCCTTGGCGATGAAGGATTTTCCGACGCCATGCGTCAGGATAAAGGTCAGCGCGCCGCGCGTCACCTTCTTGTCCTGCGCGATATAACCGAGCAGCCCGTCGGCGTCCGGCAGGTCGCCCGGAATGCCGGATATGCGCCAGGGCAACCCAACCGCCTTCAGATGCGCCTCGACACGCGCAGCATCGTCCGGGCTTGAAAGGTTCATGCGGGCGGAAAAACGGTGCGCCAGCGCCATACCGATCGCCACGCCCTCGCCGTGGACCAGCCGTGCGCCGTCATAGTGTGTCGCTGCCTCCAGCGCGTGGCCGAACGTGTGGCCGAGATTGAGCAGCGCCCTGTCGCCGGTCTCGAACTCGTCGCGCGCCACCACGTCGGCCTTGGCGCGGCAGGATTCGGCGATCGCATAGGTGCGCGCCGGCCCGCCCGCAAAAACCTGGCGCCAGTTGTTTTCCAGATAGGCAAAAAATTCCGGCCGGTCGATCAGCCCATATTTGGCGACTTCCGCATAACCCGCCCTGAACTCACGCTCCGGCAGGGTGTCGAGCACGTCGGTGTCGGCCAGCACCAGCTTCGGCTGCATGAACACGCCGACAAGATTCTTTCCGCGCGCCGTGTTGATGCCGGTCTTGCCGCCGACGGATGAATCCACCTGCGCCAGCAGCGAGGTCGGCGCCTGTACAAAATTCATGCCGCGCCTGACGATCCCTGCCGCGAAGCCGGAAAGGTCGCCGATCACCCCACCGCCGAGCGCAACGACGACGTCGCCGCGCTCCAGCCGCGCCTCCAGCACCTTGTCGACAACCTCCTGCAAGGCCGAAAAGCTCTTTGTCTTCTCACCGGGCGGCAGCACGATCGGGGTTCCCTTGATGCCCGCCTTGTCCAGACTGGCCGTCAGGCGCGTGAGGTGGTGGCCAGCAAGATTTTCGTCGGTGACGATTGCCGCGCGTACCCCCGGCAGGCGGGCGGCGATCTCCGCGCCGGCGCGATCCAGGATGCCCGAACCGATCAATATGTCGTAGCCGCGCTCGCCGAGCGCGACCTTTACCGTTTCGATGCCTTCAGCCGTCATTCGATGTTCCCTGCCCCAGATGGCCGGCCAGAGCGTCCAGCACTTCGCCGACGATCACGTCCTTGCGTTCGTCGCGTGTGTAGACCGTCACGTTCGCCTCGGCATAGATCGGATAGCGCTCGTCCATCAGCCGGCGAAGCGTGGCCTTCGGGTCGTCGGTCTTCAGCAGCGGCCGGTTCTGCTTCTTGGCCACGCGGGCGAACAGCACGTCCAGGTCTGCCTTCAGCCAGATCGACACCGCCTGTGCTGCGATCAGTCCCCGCGTCTGCGCGTTCATGAAGGCCCCGCCGCCGGTCGACAGCACCTGCGGCCCGGTCTCCAGCACGCGCTGGATGACCCTCTGCTCCAGCGCCCGGAACTCCGGCTCGCCATATCGCTCGAACAGTTCGGGAATGGTCATCCGCGACACCTGCTCGATCTCCTGGTCGCTGTCGATGAACGGCAGGTCGAGCAGCGCCGCGATCTTGCGGCCGATCGCCGTCTTGCCGGCGCCCATCAGCCCGACGAACACGACCGACCGGCCGGCGAGCTTTTCGAGCACGCCGTGCCTGCGTTCGTCTGGCGAAATCGCTGGTTCCGTCTCCATCCGTCCCCGGTCCGTTTCGCCGGGTTACGACATGAATGTTCGGTGGCGTCAAGCACAGTGCTTCGCGCTCACGCGGTGGCGCGGCGCGGGCCCGCCGCGTCGGGCCGGAACAGGCATAGATCGGCAGCGCGGCAAGTCCGCGAAGGGGAAGAAAACGCCGGGTCGGCTGCGACCAAAAAACTGTGAATTATCAATAGCTTGGCCGCCGAATGGTGGAGCTGAGGGGGATCGAACCCCTGACCTCGTCATTGCGAACGACGCGCTCTCCCAGCTGAGCTACAGCCCCGTTCGGCGAATGGCGGTGTTATGTGCAGGCAGGGCATCGCCTGTCAAGCAGGATGACGGGCGTTTTGTGCGGCGTTGCGGGCAGTTGGGCTACTTGCTACCGCGCAAGCCGGCGGAAACGGCTTGTCGCCAATCCGGCCAATGGCTACATGTCGACGGATCAAAGGAGATCTTTATGCTCGCCCTCATCCAGACGGTGGACCTAGCCCTCGGAATTTATTGGTGGTTTCTGATCGCCTCGGCGATTTTCTCCTGGCTCTATGCGTTCAATGTCGTCAATTCGCGCAACCAGTTCGTCAACACCATCGGCACATTCCTGTTCAAAGTCACCGAGCCGGTTCTAGCGCCGATCCGGCGCATGCTGCCCGACCTCGGCGGCATCGACATCTCGCCGATCATCGTGCTCCTGATCATTTATTTCCTGCGTCTCTTCCTAGCCAACAACATTGCTCCGTATTTTTATTAACGTATTGGAATGACTGCGTTTTATCGTGAGCGCGACGGCGGTCTGGAGCTGTTCGTGAGGCTTACGCCGAAAGCGTCCGCAGACCGGATCGGCGGGGTCGAGACGGCTGCGGACGGCCGATCCTATCTGGCGGCAAAAGTCCGCGCGGTGCCAGAAAATGGCGCCGCCAATGCCGCCCTGGAGCAGTTGATTGCCGGGCATTTCGGCATTGCCCGATCGAAGGTTTCGGTGCGGGCCGGCCATACGTCGCGTCTGAAGACGGTGCGGATCGACGCGGGACAGTCCTCGCTTGCCGCTAGCCTGGCCGCGCTGTCCAAACCCTTGTCCTGATTGAGTTTTAACCGGGACGCCGGCGCGGTCGGGGTACTGCGGACGACAGACGCCGGCAGTGCGTCAAGTGCGGAAGATAAAGCCATTTCAAAGGGATAGCTTAGAACTGCGGCGCGGAAAGGCGTGTTGACCTGACGCGGACCCCTCGCGGACTTGCCGTGACAGGCTTTTTCGGCGTTTCCGGGCTGACAACGCCGCCCGCCTCCCCGCCGCCGGCATGCCGCGCCGACGCCAGCGGTCCGTCCGTCCGGTTTCCTTCCCGGCCAGCTTGCTTTAGGCTCGCGCTTATTCGACCGGACGCGGGATGACGGCCATGCGAAACCTTCTCGTCCTCCTGGCGCTTGCCGCCCTCGGTGAACCGGCGGCTGCGACTGACATGAAAAGCGAATACACCGCCATCGATTTCGAAAAAACCTGCTCGACCTTTTCGGTCACCCAGGAAGGCGGCGACTTCGCCAATCTCGTCTGCGCGGGCTGGCGCGGCTATCCGGTGATCTTCTACGTCGGCGACCTGCGCGAATCCATCTTCTACGGTTTTCCGCCTTCGGGCGCCGAGCCTGTCTGGGAAAGTTTCTCCGCGTTCAATTCCGCCGGGCCGAAGATCGAATGGCGCATCGAGGTGGATGGCGCGCGCGAGGTGCCGGTGGCGGTGATCCATCGCTGGTTCGTCAGCAACGACCCGGAAGACAGCGACAAGAAGACCGAAGTGCTGGTCATAGAGAAGGTCGGCCAGATCGGCGTTGGCGAAGGCTGCACGATCGGGCTGGTCGTCGCCAGCGGCAATCCGAAGGCGAACGAGACGGCCCGAAAGATCGCCGACGAGCAGGCGCACGACTTTGCCTGCGGCGCCGATGAGCGCGTCGTGGTCAGCGGCGAGGTGGCCCTGCCGGAATTCGACCGGCAGGAGAATTGACCGGCGACGCCGCTAGGCGACCTTGGCCCGCTCTATGGCCTCGACGATCATCTCGCGGGCGCGCTCGGCATCGTGCCAGCCGCCGATCTTGACCCATTTGCCGGGCTCGAGATCCTTGTAGTGCTCGAAGAAATGCGCGACCTGGTCGAGCGTGATCTGCGGCAGGTCGGTATAGTTCCTGACCTTCTCGTAACGCTTGGTGAGATGCGCGGACGGCACCGCGATGACCTTCTCGTCGACGCCGGCATTGTCCTCCATCAGGAGTACGCCGATCGGGCGGACATTGATGACGCAGCCGGGAATGAGCTCGCGCGTATTGCAGATCAGCACGTCGATCGGGTCGCCGTCGCCCGACAGCGTGTGCGGCACGAAACCGTAGTTTCCGGGATAACGCATCGGCGTGTAGAGGAACCGGTCGACGAACAGCGTGCCGGCCTCCTTGTCCATTTCGTATTTGATCGGCTCGCCGCCGACCGGCACCTCGATGATGACGTTGACATCCTCTGGCGGATTCTTGCCGGTCGGAATGGCTTCTATGCGCATGGCTTGGTTCCCCTTGCTGTCGCGTGACCGATAGCCGGCTCGTCCTCGCGAGGCAATGGGATGTTGCGCTTTGCATACGACCCGCGGCCGCCGGCGGAGCGCCGCACGCGGCTACGGGCAAGAGCCTCGGTGCGACGTCATTCGCCTTGGCCTCCCAGCGTGCGCCGGAGGGCGCTGGCGATCAGCGTCTCCAGCTCGGCGTGGATGTCGGCGCGGGGCCGCCCGCTTTCCTCGCAGATCGGATCGACCTCGCCCGCCGACTTGAGCATCTCGGCCGCACCCTCCTTGCATTCCGGCAGGAAGCTGTAGTGGTTGCTGCCCTTGACCGTGGCATAGGATCCATGCGGCGTCAGCGCCGAAAGCCTGTCGGCGATGACACCCGGCGGAACGGTTCCGGCATCGCCGAGATTGATGAAGGTCATCGGGATGGCGATCCGCTTCAGGCTTTCCTCGTCATAGGCCTGCGCAAGGCCGGGATCGACCAGCACGGCGGATTTGATGCGGGGGTCGACGTTTGACTGCTCGAAGCGCGCCTTGTTGACGGTGCGCAAGTCGAGCTTGTCGACCTTGACCTGCTCGTCGTTCACATAACCGATGCCGCCGGCGAACCATTTGCAATCCCATAGTGTGTAGGCGTCGCAATAGCGCGCATAGGCTTCGAGATCGGCGCGCGTGCCGGCAATCTCCATGGCGGCGGCGGCGCCAAGCGAAAAACCGACGACGCCGGTGTTTTGGGCATCGATGCTGCCGCTCCATTGCGCGTCGGCGGCCAGCCGGTCGATGACGGCGGAAAGATCTCCGGCGCGCTCCCAGATTTTCGGAGTGTTGGCTGGGGTCGAGTCTCCGCTGGTGGTGCCGGGATGGTTCGGCCCGGCGACGACGAAACCGGCCTTCACCAGGGCCGTGGCAAGCCAGGCCATTCCCTGGACCCGGCTGCCCGAGCCATGCGACAGCACGACCAGCGGACGACGCCCGCTGGCGACCGGCGCCTCGGCGAACGCGGGCGAGCCTATAAATACCCGATTGTCGCCGACCAGGACGGCATTGCCTCCTGCCTGGGCCGGATACCACACGGTCACTGAAAGATCGCGTCCGCGCTCCGGCCCGGCGACGGCGATCTCACGCACGCCGACCTCGGCCGCGAGCGAGGGACCGGGCGAGGCCATGGCGCCGAGGAGGGCCGGCAGGACGGAGAGTTTTTGGATAGCGTTCATGGGACTCTCACGGTTGAAGGGATGGGCTCAAATCGCACCGCCTCCCGTGGGCCGCGTCCTCAATCGCGATTCAGGTCGCCCCTGATCGCGATCCGGACCATGATCTGCCGATCGATTCCGCCACGGGAAATCCATCTTGATCTTCGTCCCCCTGCCCTTCGTGGTCGCGCTGCTGCTCTCGATCCTGCTCGCGGTCATGCTGCGCAATCTGGACCACTGGCGGGGCAATCAGCCGTTCCTGGCGCTCGTCGCCCTGTGCGCGGTGCAATCGACCATCCTGGGCTTGCGCTGGGGATATGGCGTGACGGAACTGCGCTATGTGCTGCCGGTGCTGGCGGCCTGCCTGCCGCCGCTGGTGCTCGAAAGTTTCCGGAGCCTCGTGCACCGCGACCAGGCCGAGACGAAATGGACGCGCTGGCTCCACCTGACGCCGCCGCTTAGCATCCTCGCGCTGCTGCTCCTTGCTCCCGGCCTGATCGATTTCGCACTGATCGCGCTGTTCGTCGGTTATGCGCTAGCCGTACTTGGCCTAGGGCGCGGCGGCCCCGACGGGCTGGACGAGGCGCGTTTCGACGGGGCGGTGGCGGCGCATCGCGCTCTTTTTGTCGCTGCCGCGTCGCTGCTGCTGTCGGCGCTGGTCGACCTCGCCGTCGTGACCGATTTCGAATGGAGCAAAGGGGCGAACGCCGCGCTGATCGTCACCAACGCCAATCTGCTGGAACTGCTTCTGATCGGCCTCACGGCCCGCGTCGCGGCCCGCGCCCGGGCAGTTCCGCCGGCCGCGCCGGAGGCAGCCGACCATGCAGCGCTGACCGCGCAAGACCGCGAGATCCTCGATCGCCTCGACGGCCTGATCATTGAGCAAAAACTGTTCCGCGACGACAATCTGACGCTGGCCCGGCTGGCGCGGCGCCTTGGCGTTCCGGCGAGAACAGTTTCCGGCGCGGTCAACCGGCTGGCACGCAAGAACGTATCGCAATACATCAACGACCACCGGATCGCCGAAGCCTGCCGGCTGCTGCGGGAGACCGATATTTCGGTCACCTCGGCGATGTTCGAGGCGGGGTTTCAGACGAAATCCAACTTCAACCGCGAGTTCAAAAGGGTTACGGCGCTCAGCCCGGCCGCCTGGCGGGAAAAACACCAGCAGCCGATAGCAGCAGTTGCCCGGCGGCCAGTCGTCCAGACACGTACATCCAACTCCAATCATCAAGAACTGACCAAATAAACTGCTCATTCGGGTCGGCTGGACGTTGGGATGACTTCGTCTGACCAAATGGTGTGCCGGGGCTGACGATGCGCAGAATGGACCGGCTCATCCCGATTTTGATACTTTTCGGTTGCTGGAGCTTGGCAACCGGAAGGTGAGCGATCATGGACGTATATGAGGCGGTCATGACCCGGCGGGCCGTGCGCAAGTTCACTGACCGGCCCATTCCGAAGGACCTGCTGGAGCGCGTGCTGTCCGCCGCGTCCTGGGCGCCCTCCGGATCGAATATCCAGCCGTGGAACATCTATGTGGTGACTGGCGCGCCGCTGGCAGAACTGAAGAAACGCGCGGGCAAGCGAGTGGCCGCGCGCGACCCCTGGGACGAACGTGAATACGAGATGTACCCCGCCGAATTGGAGTCCCCCTACCGCGAGCGCCGGTCCCGCTTCGGCCATGAGCGCTACAGCGCTCTCGGCATCGCGGATGGCGACTGGGAGGCAAGCCAGAGGGCCGCTTCCGCCAATTGGGACTGTTTCGGCGCGCCCGCTGCCCTGTTCTGCTTCATCGATCGTGACCTTGGCAGGCCCCAATGGTCCGACGTCGGCATGTATCTGCAGACCATCATGCTGCTGCTGCGCGCCGAGGGGCTGCACAGTTGCACCCAGATGGCATGGTCGGTGTATCGCAAGACCGTCGCGGAGATACTGTTGCCGCCCGAAGGGCTGATGCTTTTCTGCGGCATGTCGATCGGTTACGAGGATGTCGCGGAGCCTTACATCCGCACGGGCCGGGCGCCGCTCGATGAGACCGTGACGTTCGTCGACACGGTTCCGCAACGACTGCCGCGAACCGCGCTCGCCGATTCATTGCTGGGCGTATGAAATCCTCGCCGGCGACACCTTCGCCGCTTATGTCGATCCTACGGCGTTTGGCCCGCCGTCACTCCCAGACGAAGGCGATCTTCTTCAGCGCCTTCTGGTCGAACACTTCCACGCCCTCGGCGACGTCGCGCCCGCCCGCGCCCTGGTAGAACGCCACGGCATTCTGGTTCTCCTCCAGCGCCCAGACGACCAGCCCCTTGAGACCGTGGTCGGCCAGCTTCTTTCGGGCGACCGAAAACAGCCGGCTGCCGAGGCCGACGCCCTGATATTCCGGCTTGAGGTAGAGTTCGTAGATCTCGCCCTGCTGCGGCAGCTCGCGGGCGCGGTTGCGGCCGATCGTCGTGTAGCCCGCGACCTCGCCGCCGATCTCGACGACGATGACGGTCGCGGCGCGGCGGATGGCGTTGGCCCACCAGTCGCGGCCACGCCGGTTGACCATCTTGGTCAGCGCCTTGTGCGGGATGATGCCGGCATAGGCGCCCATCCACGCGGCGTGGTGAACCTCGGCGATCGCCTCGGCGTCGCGCGGTTCGGCCCTGCGGATGTCTATGGTGAGCGTAGTCATGGGGGTCGAGTTTAGAACGCCGGCCCGCCATTGCAAGCGACAGAAACCATGCCGCTGCGGAAGCAGGGAAAAAGCCGTTCAGATTTCCACAAGATGATCGCGCAGCTCGTTTGCATCGTCGGCGCGGCGCGGAAAATGGATTTCCAGCAGCGCGCCGGCGGTGGCCACCGCGGCGACGAAACCGTCCGCCAGCCGGTCGGAGCGTGCATGGCCGACGAGCTCGGCGACGATGCCGTTCCAGGTCTGCTGCGGCACCTTGGCGTTGATGCCGGCATCGGCGACGACCTCGGCGTAGCGCTCGGCCAGCGACACGAAGATCAGCACGCCGGTACGTTCCGCCGTGATATGGACATTGCGTGCCAAAAACTGTTTCAGGGCGTTGTCATGGGCGCGGCGGTAGCGCAGGCCGCGCGGCACGAAATGCATGCGGATGCCCGGCGCAAGTGCCAGGACGAGCCAGCAGGAGGCGAGTGCGAGCGTCACGGCGGCCCAGAAGACGGGCAGGCGGATCGACACCCACCAATATTCGAGCGCGAAGGCGGCGGCGAGGCTGACGGCCATCACCGCGAGCGCGGCGAAGAAGGCCGAGGGATAAAAATAGCTGTCGCTGGATCGCGCCACGACGCAGTAGATCTCGCCCGATGTTTTTGCTTCCGCCGCGCGGATGGCATCGGCGATGCGGTGGTGGTCGGGGGCGCCGAGGGTTCTGGTCATCTCACCAGCTCCCCGAGGCGCCGCCGCCGCCGGAGGAGCCTCCCCCGCCGGAAAAGCCGCCGCCGCTGCTGCCCGACGACCACCCTCCCCCGCCGGAGGACCAGCCGCCGGAGGAACTGCCGGAAGACCAGCCGCCGCGCGACGACCGCCCGCCCACGGTGATGTCCATGCCCAGCCAGCGGTAGCGGTTGGGGCCGATTTTCGTGCCGAAGATCGGCGGCAGGATCGCCATCGCCATGCCGCCGAGGAAGATCGTCGCCCACAGCGCGATGAAAAGGACAAATATCCAGTCGACGTCCTCTAAGGCGTTGTCGGCGGAGGGATTGCGTTTTGCCCGCGCCTCGAGTTCCGCCGCGTTGCCTTCCAGCACCATGATGATGTCGTCCACGGCGCGCGAGATGCCGCCGGAAAAATCGCCGGCGCGGAAGGCCGGCACCATGGTGTTCTCGATGATAAGTTTGGAATGCAGGTCGGTGAGCGTGCCTTCCAGCCCATAGCCGACCTCGATTCGCATCTTGCGGTCGGCCTTGGCGACCAGCAGCAGGATGCCGTTGTTCTCGCCGCCCTGGCCGAGGCCCCAGGCGCGGAACAGGCGGTTGGCATAGGGTTCGATGGCCTCGCCGTCGAGGCTGTCGACGGTGGCGACGACGATCTGGTCGGAGGATTTTTTCTCGAAGGCTTCGAGTTTTTGCGACAGCGCCGTTTCCGTCGCCGGGTCGATCATGCCGGCGGTGTCGGCGACGCGGCCGGTAAGTTTGGGGAGGTCGGCGGCGAGGGCGGGAAGGCACAATAAGACGAGGACGAGGACGAGCGCAGCTATCCCTCCCCCTTGAGGGGAAGGTGCCGAGCGAAGCGAGGTGGGAGGGGTCAGCGCGGCAGTGCGAGGGGCCTTATTCGCTTTGAAGAAAATAAGGTAGAGCACTGCAGCAGCGACCCCTCCCGGCCGCTTCGCGGCCATCCTCCCCTCAAGGGGGAGGGGGAACACCGCGCCCTTCGCCACGGCCTGGATTATCCGCCCTGCTTCGTCCCGAAATCCACCTTCGGCGGCTCCATCTTGTCTTCTGCCACCGTGAAATTCTGGAACGGCTTGCTGTCGGTGAACCACAGCGTCGCCCAGATCACCGAGGGGAAGGTGCGCAGCGTGGTGTTGTACTCGCGCACTGTCTCGATGTAGTCGCGCCGCGCCACGGCGATGCGATTCTCGGTGCCTTCGAGCTGCGCCTGCAGGCCGAGGAAATTCTGGTTGGCCTTGAGATCCGGATAGTTTTCAACCACGGCGAGCAGCCGCGACAGTGCGCTGGTGAGACCCGCCTGGTTGTCCTGGAACGCCTTGAAGGCGTTGGGATCGGAGAGCGTCTCGGGCGTCACCGTGACCTGCGTCGCCTTGGCGCGGGCTTCGACCACCGCCTCCAGCGTGTCCTTTTCATGCGCGGCGTAACCCTTCACGGTCTCGACGAGATTGGGGATCAGATCGGCGCGGCGCTGGTACTGGTTGAGCACCTCGCTCCACGCGGCCTTGGCCTTTTCCTCGGCGGTCGGGATGGTGTTGTAGCCGCAAGCCGACAGCAGCGGCAAAAGCACGGCGAGAAGGAAGAAGGGGAAAGCCCCGCGGGCAGTCGGCGCGATGGTCAGGGAAGTCATTTTAGCCCCTCGACAACGGATTGACGGCGGAGATTTAACATATTCGCGGTGCAAAGGAACCGGCAGCCGGCTTCGCCCTTGGACGCGCGCCGTGCCGTGTGATAGGCGGACTGCTCGAAGCCATGCCCGAGGGGATCGCGTGCCCAGCGACGGAGACAGCCAGCGGACGGACGAATCCAGGCGGATTCTGGCCCGTGTCGCCGGCGAGGCCGAGCCGGATGGCGCAACCACCGGTCGTGGAGCCGACGATCGCCCGGACCCGGTCGAGAGGCTGGGGATTCGTATCGGCCGTCTGCTCAGCGTGGCGATCACCGTGGCGGTGATGGTCTGGGTCGTCGTCTACATCATGTGGAACTTCTGAGGCATCATGAATACCGAACAGCCGGAGACGCCGCGCGCCGTCATCGTCATTTCGAGCCATGTGGCGCGGGGTTCCGTCGGCAACCGCGCGTCGGTGTTTGCCTTGGAGACCCTGGGTTTTCCGGTCTGGGCGGTGCCCACCGTCATCCTGCCCTGGCATCCCGGACATGGACGCGCGACGCGCATCGTGCCGGAGCCGGAAAAATTCGCGGCGCTGATGAAGGACCTGGAATCCTCGCCCTGGCTGGGCGAAGTGGCGGGCGTGCTCTCCGGCTATCTCGGTGATATCAGGCAGGCCGACGCGGTGGCGTCGCTGGTGACGGCGGTGCGGGCCAAAAACCCGCGCGCACTTTACGTCTGCGATCCGGTGATGGGCGACATGGGCGGCCTCTATGTGCCGCAGGGGCTTGCCGAGGCATTACGCGACGTGCTGGTGCCGATGGCCGACATCGCCACGCCGAACCGCTACGAACTGGAATGGATGACGGGAGAAAAACTCGACGATCTGCGCTCGGTGATGGCGGCGGCGATGGAGGCCGGGCCGCCGACCATGCTGGTCACGTCGGCGCCGGCGCTCATGGCGGGCGGCATCGGCAATCTGATGCTGACGCGCTCGGAGGCGCTGCTGGCCGAACACCGGGCGATCGACAAGCCGCCGAACGGGTTGGGCGACCTGACGGCGGCGGTGCTCCTGGCGCGCCTGCTCGCCGGCCAGCCGGCCGGCAAGGCGCTGCAATCGACGACCGCCTCGGTCTTCGAGATCCTTGCCCGCACGACAAAACGTGGCGCCGACGAATTGCAGATCGAGACCGACGCGCAGAGCCTGTCGCACCCGATGGCGATGGTGCATCTGCGGCATCTGACACATCCCGGCCGCGACAGGCGGGCGTAGATCCTGTTCGGGGTGCAATGGACCATGCATCCCCCGCTCGCCGCTTCCGTCGACATAGCCGGCGTCGACGGCTGCAAGGCGGGCTGGGTCGCGGTCATCCTTCGGCTGGGCGAGGGCCCGACCGTCAAAGTTTGTCCGACATTCGGGCGGCTGCTGGCCGGGTTGGCCGGCGATGCCGTGGTGGCTGTCGACATGCCGATCGGCCTGCCCGATTTCACGCATCATGGCGGACGCGGACCGGAAGCGCTGGTGAGGCGCTTCCTCGGACAGCGGCAGTCCAGCGTGTTCTCCATCCCGTCGAGAGCGGCGGTCTATGCGGCCGACGAACCGTTCACGACGATCGAGCGCTGGTACGACGCGCACCGCGTCGCCAGTGCCGTGGCACGCGAGACGTCGGAACCGCCGCGCGGCGTGTCGATCCAGGCGTTCGGGATCTTCTCGAAAATCCGCGAACTGGACGGGCTGCTGCGCGACAGGCCGGACCTGCGCGCACGGGTGATCGAATCGCATCCGGAGCTGGCGTTCTGGCGGCTCAACGGCAAGCAGGCGATGACGCTCCCGAAGAAGGTAAAGGGCCGCATCAACCCGCCAGGGATGGAGGAGCGCAAGGCGCTGCTGGCAGAGCACGGGCTGGAGCGCGGATTCCTCGACGCTCCGCCGCGCGGGGCTGGCGAAGACGATTTTCTCGACGCCGCCGCCATGCTGTTGATCGCAGCCCGGCACGCGCGGGGCGAGGCGCAGCCGTTCCCGAACCCGCCGGGAACCGACGAATATGGCATTCCCATCGCCATTTGGGCTTGAGCGAGCGGCAATTTGCTGCGGTGCAGCGAATTGCACATTGATCAGTGCCCGTGATCGGCGCTAGGTAAAATCCATGACCGATCTTCCAGACCACCTCGTCGCCGGCTATCGCAGCTTCATGAAGGGGCGCTATGCCGCGGAGACGGGCAGGTGGCGGACGCTGGCGCGCGAGGGGCAATCGCCGGAGACGATGGTGATCGCCTGCTGCGATTCGCGCGCGGCACCCGAAGTCATCTTCGATTCCGGGCCGGGCGAACTTTTCGTGGTGCGCAACGTCGCCAATCTGGTGCCGCCCTACGCGCCGGACGGAGAGTTCCACTCGACCTCGGCGGCGCTCGAATTCGCCGTTCAGGTGCTGAAGGTCAAAAATATCGTGGTCATCGGCCACGGCCGCTGCGGCGGCATCCGCGCGGCGTTGTCGCCCGCTGCCGAGCCGCTGTCGCCGGGTGATTTCATCGGAAAATGGATGAGCCTGCTCGGGCCGGCGGCCGAATCCGTCACCAGCAACGCGCTTTCAACAGCGAGCGAGCGCCAGACCTCGCTGGAGCGCATCTCCATCCGCTATTCGATCGCCAATCTGCGGACCTTCCCGTGCATCAGCATCCTCGAAGGCAAGGGGCGGATCACGCTCTCCGGCGCCTGGTTCGACATATCGAGCGGCGAGCTTTGGGTGATGAACCGCAAGACCGGCGACTTCCAGCGCCCCGACATCGACTGATGCAAGGCCGCGCGGCGCTTGGAAGGCCTTTCAGTGCCCTGGCCGGCATGGCGCTCCTTCTCTACGGAGGATTCACCCCGGTCCTGGCACAGCGGCCGGTGGTCGAGGAATGGTACGCGGCACTTGCTGTCGCCGACCGAAGCAAACTCGAAAGCCTGCTTGCCCCAAATGCAAGGATCAGGCTCGGCGACCTCGGCATCGAGCAGACGAAGGCGGAATTCGTGGATTCACTCGACGAATGGGAGGCAGCCGTCAAGGGCGCGACGATCCGCCATCGGATCGAAAGCGGCGACGGCGCCGTGACGACGGTGATTGCCTGCTACGACTTTCCGGCCAATGACGTGCTGCTGCGCGAGAATTTTCGCATCGAGGCGGGCCTGATCCTGGAAAACAGTCAGGACGCGATCGCCGAGAGTTGCGAATCCTACTGAAGGGGCTGCTCAGGCGGGGCATGCACCTTGTTGGCGGCCGCGGGTTTCGGGAGCCTGTGCCAGGCAAACCAAGCGAGTATGCCGATCAGCCCCATGGCCGGGATCACGGTGGCCATCGCCACCACCGGCTCGCCGATGGAAGCGCACACCAGCCCGCCGACGAGGCCGCCGCCCATCTGCACGAAGCCGCTCATCGACGATGCGGCGCCGGCAATGTTGGGAAACGGCGCGAGCGTCGGGGTGAACATGGCGGGCAGCACGAAGGCCAGCCCGAACGAGAAGAAGGCCACCGGCCCCATCACCAGCAGGAAGGTAGGCTCGAACAGATGCAGTCCGATCGCGGTCGCGGCGCTGCCGAGGCCGATGAAAGCAAGGCCCACGGGCACGATGCGGAACGCACCGTAACGGCCGAGCAATGGACGCACCACCAATGAGCCGGCAAAATAAAAACCGGATTGCATCAGCATGCCGATGCCGAACTGGCTGGGCGTCAAGCCGACCCGGTCCATCAGGATGAACGGCAGGATCGTCGCCTGCGTGTAGATAGTGCCGACGCTGCCGGCCAGTACAACGCTGGACAGCACGAAATAGGGGCTGGAGAGCACCTTGAGGTACGAACCGAGCAACGCCTTCGGGCGGATGCGCGACAAGTCGCGCTCGACCGTTTCGACCATGGCGAAACGCACGATCAGCACGATGACCACCGCCACGACGAACATCAGCACAAAGATCGCATGCCAGCCGGCGAGTTCCATGGTGATCCCGCCCAGCGTCGGCGAAAAAGCCGGACCAGCGGCAAGGATCAGGCCCATCAGGTTCATGATGCGGGCGGAACGTTCGTTGGTGAACAGGTCGCGCACCACGGCACGCGCGATAGCCCAGCCCACGGCCGCGCCGACGCCTTGCAGGAAACGCGCCGCGATCAGCAGTTCGACCGTCGGCGCCAGCATCGCCATAAGCGAAGCGGCGAGGAAGATGCTCATGAAGGCATAGGTAACGGGCTTGCGCCCCAAACCGTCCGACAGCGGGCCGCAGATCAATTGGGCCACAGCGAAGCCGGCAAAATATAACGACAGGGTCAGTTTGACCGCCGCCTCGGTGGTCCCAAAGGCATGCACGATCTCCGGCATGGCCGGTGTGTAGAGCGCCATCGACATCGGACCGATGGCGACCAGCACCGCGCCGATCAGACTGACGCGCCGTTCGCTCATCACCGGCGCGGAACGCACGTTTGCCTGCATGTTCATGCCGCGGCGCCTTCCTTGCGGGCCTGTTCGCGCGCCGCCGTCAGATTGGCCAGCACACGCTTCAGCAAATCCAGAAAAATCCGCCAATCGTCGGGCGGGATCCCACGGGCCACGTCGGCACGCAGAGCGGCACCGATCGGCTGGATGCGGTCGAGCATCACCTCGCCGGCGGCCGTGACATGCACCAGCTTGGCGCGGCGGTCGGCGCTGTCGGTCTGCCGCTCGACCAGCCCCATCGCCTCGAGCCGATCCAACGAGGCGCTGACCGTCATGGCTTCCACGCCGATGCGTTCGGCGAGCAGGTTCTGGCGCAGCGCGCCGCAGCGCGCCGCATGGCTGAGCGTCCTCACGTCGGCGGGGCTGACCTCGATGCCTTCCTCGGTGATGCGCCTGTCCATCTCGGAACGGATCAGCCGTGTTATATCAGCGACAAGGAAGCCCACATTGTCGGCGTCGGTTCGTTTCCGCATCAATAGTAAGTCCTGCTTATTATCAGGCTTGCTTAGAGATAAGGACTGGCGCCGTCAATACGGTTGCACCGCCCTCGGCGCGGCCCTACATCGGATGCGCTTCGCTCCGAGGAGAATTTTCGCATGACGACCGAAACCGCCGTGGATATGGACAACCATCCGCTGACGAAATGGGAAGGTCCGCTTGGCCTGCCGGATTTCTCGCGGATCGGCGACGGCGATTTCGCTGGGGTATTCAAGGCGGCCCTGAAGGCACATGAGGCCGAGATCGACGCCATCGCCGGCAATGCCAAGCCGGCGACGATCGATAATACTCTTGCCGCGCTGGAACTTTGTGGCGACGCGCTTAACCGCGTCTCATCCATCTTCTGGTGTCGGGCCGGCGCCCACACCAACGATACGATCCAGGCTCTGGAGCGCGACATCGCGCCGAAAATGGCGCGGCATTTTTCGGCGATCTCGATGAACGCAAAGCTGTTTGCGCGCATCGACGCGCTCTACGCGCAGCGCGAAAAGCTCGGCCTCGATGCCGAAACGCTGCGTGTTCTCGAAAAGAGCTGGAAGAATTTTGTCCGCGCCGGCGCAAGGCTCGACCCCGAAGGCAAGAAGCGGTTGGCTGATATCAACGAGGAACTTGCCTCGCTCGGCGCAAAATTCGGCCAGAATGTGCTTCATGACGAGAAGGAGTGGGTGCTGTTCCTCGAAGAGGGCGACCTCGACGGGCTCCCCGCCTTCCTGCGCGACGCAATGGGGCAGGCGGCGGAAGCGCGCGGCCGCAAGGGCCTTTATGCCGTGACCCTGTCGCGTTCGATCTACGAGCCCTTCACCAGCTATTCGGCGCGGCGCGACCTGCGCGAGCAGGCCTGGAAGGCGTTCATCCGCCGGGGCGAAAATGGCGGCGAGACCGACAATTGCGCCGTTGTCGCCAAAACCTTGGCGCTGCGGGCGGAGAAGGCGAAGCTGCTCGGCTACGACAGTTTTGCCGCTCTGAAACTCGACGACACCATGGCGAAGACGCCGGCAAACGTCCACGGCCTGCTCGATCCGGTATGGCAAAAAGCCCGCGAGAAGGCTGCAGGCGACCAGGCTGAATTGCAGCGCATCGCAGCCGCGACCGGCAGCAACGAGGTCATCGCCGGCTGGGATTGGCGCTACTATCAAGAGAAGCTGCGCGCCGAAAAATTCGCCTTCGACGAGGCGGAGCTGAAACCCTATCTGCAACTGGAGCGCATCATCGACGCCTGTTTCGACGTGGCGGGAAAACTGTTCGGCCTTTCCTTCGTCGAGGAAAAGGGCATCAAGGCGTGGCACGACGACGTTCGCGCCTTCAGGATCAAGCGCAAGGACGGCAGCGAACTGGGCCTGTTCCTGGCAGACTATTTCGCCAGGCCCTCGAAACGCTCGGGCGCATGGATGAGCGCGCTGCAGTCGGGATACAAGCTCGGCAACGGTTCAAGCCCGATCATCTACAACATCATGAATTTCGCCAAGGCGCCGGCTGGCGAAGCCGCACTGCTGTCGCTCGACGAAGCCAAGACCCTGTTCCACGAGTTCGGCCATGCGCTGCATGGTATACTGACCGAGGTGACATGGCCTTCGGTGGCGGGAACCTCTGTCAGCCGCGACTTCGTCGAACTGCCGTCGCAGCTCTATGAACACTGGCTGACGGTGCCCGAGGTTCTGGAGAAACACGCACTCAACTACAGGACCGGCAAACCGATGCCGAAGGAACTGCTCGACAAGATGCTTGCGGCCAAGACCTTCGGCGCCGGTTTCGCCACGGTGGAATTCACGTCTTCCGCGCTGGTCGACATGGCCTATCACGCTCGGCCTGACGCGCCCGCCGATCCGCTCGCCTTCGAGGCGGAGACGCTGCGGCAACTGGAAATGCCGGACGCCATCGCCATGCGGCACCGCACGCCGCATTTCCAACACGTCTTCGCCGGCGACGGATATTCGTCCGGCTACTATTCCTACATGTGGTCCGAGGTTTTGGACGCCGACGCCTTCGCCGCCTTCGAGGAGACGGGCGACGTCTTCAATCCGGCACTGGCTGAGAAGCTGCGCAAGAACATCTATGCCGCAGGCGGGTCGAAGGATCCCGAGGACCTCTACAGGGCGTTCCGTGGAAAGATGCCGACGGCCGAGGCGATGATGGCCAAGCGCGGACTGGCGTAAGCGTCAGTCCGGGTAGCAGGCTGCCGGAACGTTCGGCCAGACCGCGTCGTCGCATCTCGCCGTTTCGCGTTGCTGCTTGAAGGCGGTGCTGACGGGCCCAGTTACGACCGGGTCGACCCCGTAGGGCGCGTCCGCGAAGCGCTGGCCGACATCCGCGGAATTCGGCGAGGCATCGATGTTGCCAAAATCCTCCTCCAGCGGAACCGACGCCGCCGGACGGTCGAAGCCGCTTGGCGAGGCGCTCCCGGCGGTTATTGCCACCGCCGAAACGGCCAGCGCGGCTAAGGCTGCCGCCCATCCGAGTTTCGTGCCGTTGGAGATGAAGAAAGCCATGCGGAAAAACCGTCGCGGCCGGAAATGGTTCCGAAGCCGTCAATTGCGGGCATTAGAACAAACTATCGTTAAGAATCTCTTTCCGATCGTGTGGCGGCCCGCCCATCACAAGTCCCGCGCAAAATAACGCACGGTCTTCCTGCCGTCATGGATGGGGGCGCTGCCGACCACGGTGAAGCCAAGCGCCGCGTGAAAGGCGTCCGACGCAGGATTGGGCGGCTCGGCATTGACCTCGCAGGTGACCGTCGTATGGCCCGCCACGGCCGCCCTGTCGAACAGGTCATGGTATAGCGTGCGCGCAAGGCCGCGGCCGCGCGCGGCCGGCGAGACGACGACGCGGTCGACATAGACGAAGCGCCGATAGCGGGCACGGAACCACTGGAAATTCGGGCTGGCATAGTCGGCGTCCTGGTCGAAGGCGATCAGGAAGGCGTCGCATTCGCCAACGGCCTCGGCGTAAAAGGCTTGGGCGATCAGATGGCGGAGATCGTCGGGTTCCAGCCAAGACAGTTCGGCCGCATGCGCGTTGTTCAGCGCCAGAACCTCTTCCTCAGGCTGATCCGCCAGACGTGAGAACTCCATTTCAGCCACCGTATCCGCGAGCCTGTTTCGATCCTTCGGCCGATCGGCCTACGATCCACGCGCGAAGTGCCATTTCCGGGGAACCAGGGCAAGCGCCCTGCGTTATCCGGCAGTCCGGCCAGGACTGTCCCCAGCGTTCGCCGGGGAATCGGGTAATCCCGGTTCCCGGTGGACGCTCATGCAGGAAATCACCATGGATCATCGCGACCGCCTCATCCTCGCCCTCTCGGCTTTGGTCAACGCGGAAAGGGAGGCGCGCGAGGCGCTTCAGGACGCGGTTGCCGCGGGTGTGTTCTCGCCGGAGATGCGCATGGGCTTGGCCGACCGCAGTGCGCGCACCCTGAGCGACGACGACATGGATGCGGCGCGCGCCTTCGTGCTGCCGGTGCGCTCGACGATCCGGCTGGACACCTGACATGGCGCCGCGCCCCGCCTGGAAAGGCTATCTGAAACTTTCCCTGGTCACCTGCGCGGTCGAATTGTCCAACGCGACGACACAGAGCGAGAAAGTCTCATTCCGTATCGTCAACCGCGCCACCGGCAATACCGTGAAGCGCCAATATATCGACGCCGAGAGCGGCAAGCGGCTGTCGGAGAAGGACGAGGTGAAAGGCTACGAGACCGGTAAGGACGAATACCTGCTGATCGAGGAGGAGGACATCGAGGCGGTGCAGATAGAGGCCTCGCATACCCTCAATCTCGAAGGATTCGTCTCGAAGGCCGACATAGACCAGATCTACCTCGAAACGCCCTACTATCTCGCCCCGGCAGACAAGGTTTCGGAAGAAGCCTTCGCGGTGATCCGCGATGCCTTGGCGCGGAAAAAGATGGCCGGGCTGGCGAAGATCGTGCTCTACCGGCGCGAGAGGCCGGTGGTGATCGAACCGTTCGAAAACGGCATGCTGCTGACGACGCTGCGCTACGACAGCACCGTGCGGGAGGCCGGCGATATGATCGAAAAGGGCAAGCAGCCCGACCTCGACAAGGAAATGGTCGCACTCGCGGAGCGGTTCATTGACCGCAACAAGGGCAAGTTCGATCCGGAGACGTTCGAAGACGGGTATGAAAACGCCCTGCTCGACCTGATCAGGTCGAAAAAGGCCGGGCGCAAGCCGGCCAAGGCCAAGCCCGCCCCGAAACCCTCCAACGTCGTCAACCTGTTCGACGCGCTGAAAAAGAGCCTTGCCGGTGACGCCGACACGGCCGGCGACGAAGCGGATGACACGGAGGCCAAATCGTCCGGCCGGCGCAAAGCGCCGCCCAAGCGCAAGGCCAAGTCTTCGCCGTCAGGCCGCAAGCAGGCCTGACCATGCCGGCCACGCACGACCCTCTCTCCACCTATCGCGCCAAGCGCGACTTTCGCATCACCAGCGAGCCGTCGGGCGAAGGACATCGCAAGGCCGAAACGGCTGGGGGCGGGAAATTCGTGATCCACAAGCACGACGCAACCCGCCTCCACTACGATCTCAGGCTGGAGCACGATGGGGTTCTCTGGAGCTGGGCCGTGACGCGCGGCCCCAGCCTCGATCCGCATGAGAAGCGGCTGGCCGTGCATGTCGAGGACCATCCGCTGGACTACGGCAGCTTCGAAGGGGTGATCCCCGAGGGCCAATATGGCGCCGGCGCAGTCATCGTCTGGGACGAAGGCGAGTGGACGCCGAAGCACCACCCTGCCAAGGCAATGAAGAAGGGCCATATCGATTTCACGCTCAAGGGCAACAAGCTGAACGGCGACTGGCATCTGGTGCGCCTGCGGCCTCGGCCCGGCGAGAAGAAGGACAACTGGCTGCTGATCAAGTCCGACGATGCTTTCGCCCGGCCCGGCGAGGATATTTTGGTTGACGCGCCGCAGTCGGTCACCACTGGCCGGACCATCGAGGACGTCGCCGAAGGCCGGCCGGCGCGGGCTGACCGCAAGCCGGTAGCAAAAGGCAACGGCAAGACCGAGACTGCCGCCAAAGGCCGGGCGAAGACGACGGCGGAAAACATGCCGGACTTCGTCGAGCCGATGCTGGCGACGCTGCGCACGCAGCCGCCGTCGGGCGGCGAATGGCTCCACGAGGTAAAATTCGACGGCTATCGCATCCAGGCGCATCTCGATGGCGGCAAGGCAAGGCTGTTGACCCGAAAGGGTCTCGACTGGACCGATAAATTCGGCAAGGCGATCGACGAAGCGCTGTCCGGCCTCGACTGCGATAATGCTGTCATCGACGGCGAGATCGTCGTGCTCTCCGAAAATGGCGTGGCATCGTTTTCGGCGCTGCAGGCCGCGCTCTCCGGCAAGCAGACGGAGAAGATGATCTTCTACGTCTTCGACCTGCTCCATCTCGATGGCCAGGATCTTCGCGACGAGCCGCTGGTCGAGCGCAAGCAACGGCTGGAAACGCTTCTTGGCGAGCGCGATGGCCCACTGCGCTACAGCGAGCATTTCGTCGAGCCCGGGAAAACCATGCTGCGCCATGCCTGCCGCATGGGGCTGGAAGGCGTGGTGTCCAAGCGCGCCGACGCACCCTACGAGAGCGGCCGCAGCCTCGACTGGATCAAGTCGAAATGCACCAACCGCCAGGAGTTCGTGATCGTCGGCTACGTGCCGTCCAACGCGGCCGGGCGCGGCGTGCGCTCGCTGCTGGTCGGCTATAACGACAAGGGCAAACTGCACTATGCGGGCCGCGTCGGCACCGGCTTCTCGAACCGCATGGGCTACGAGCTGAAGCAGCGAATGGATGCTTTGAAGACAAAATCCTCGCCCTTCGACAAGACTCCCGCCGGCCAGAAGGATGCGATCTGGCTGAAGCCGCAACTGGTCGCCGAGATCGAATTCCGAAGCTGGACGGCGGACGGCATCATACGGCATTCTTCCTTCCAGGGCTTTCGCGACGACAAGCCCGCTAAGGAGGTCGTCGCTGAAATGCCTGCGGCGGACGAGCCGGAGAAGAAGACCTCCGGCGCGCCAAAAAGCGTAACGCGAAGCCGGGCCGGACAGGGGAGGCAGACCGCCGTGACGCTGACGCATCCCGAAAAGCTGCTGTGGCCGAAGGCCGGCGTCACCAAGCAGGGCCTGCTCGAGCACTACGAGGCCGTCTGGCCGCGCATGCAGCGTTTCGTGATCGACCGGCCGCTGAGCCTGGTGCGCGCGCCGGACGGGGTGGAAGGCCCGCGCTTCTTCCAGAAACATGCCTCGAAAGGCATGCACGAAGCGATCCGCAGGATGAAGGACCCGGATGACGGCGAGGAACTGCTGTTCATCAGCGATTTCGAGGGCCTGTCGGCGCTGGTGCAGTTCGGCGTCGTCGAGGTACACATCTGGGGGGCGACGACCGAGGCAATCGAGACGCCCGACCAGGTCGTATTCGACCTCGATCCAGACGAGGGGCTGGGCGTCGAGGATGTCCGCAAGGCGACCTGGGCGGTCAAGGCGAAGCTGGACGAACTCGGCCTGCCGTCATTCCTCAAGACCTCAGGCGGCAAGGGTTTTCACGTCGTCGTGCCGTTGAAGCCGAAGGCCGACTGGGCCGCCGTGAAAGGCTTTGCTCACGACTTCGCCCACGCGATGGCCGAGACCGAGCCGGACAAATACACCGCGACCCTGTCGAAGAAGGCGCGCACCGGCCGCATCTTCATCGACTATCTGCGCAACGGGCGGGGCTCGACGACGGTCGCGCCGTTCTCCGCACGCGGCAAACCGGGCGCGACCGTCTCCGTGCCCGTGCCATGGCATATGCTCGACAGCCTGACGCCCGACCACTTCGCCATCGGTAACGAGGCGATGGCGAAGGTGCTGAAGGATAAAGATTCCTGGGCAGGATTTTTCGAGGCGGGGAAGGTGCTGAACTGGAAGGGATAGTGGCCCTGCACTCCCCTCACGCCGCCAGCGAGGTCTCCGCCAGCCTCACCCAATAACTCACGCCGTGCGGGATGACCTCGTCGTTGAAGTCGTAGGCGGGGTGGTGGAGGTTGGCGCTCTCGCCATTGCCGATGAAAATGAAAGCCCCGGGACGGGCCTCCAGCATGTAGGAAAAATCCTCGCCGCCCATCAACGGCGGGATGCCGCGATGCACCTGCGCCTCGCCGGCGATCACGGTTGCGACATCTCCGGCGAATTCCGCTTGCTCGGCGTCGTTGACGGTCACCGGATAGTTGGCGTCGAAGTCGAAATGGATGGACGCGCCGAAGCTTGCGGCAACGCCGTCGCAGATTGCCTGCATGCGCTCGCGCGCGCTCGCCGCGACCTCCTTGCGCAAGGTGCGCACCGTGCCGGCGACCTCCACATGCTCGGGAATGACGTTGTAGGCGTCGCCGCCATGGAATTTCGTCACCGTGACCACCAGCGAATCGACCGGGTCGGTCGAGCGCGAGGCGACGGTTTGCAGCGCCACGACCAGATGGCTCCCCACCACGATCGGGTCGATGGTCCGGTGCGGCTGGGCGGCATGGCCGCCGCGGCCCTTGACGGTGATGGTGAACTCCGCCGTCGCCGCCATGATCGGGCCGGGCCGGATGGCGAAATGGCCGAGCGGCAGGCCGGGCATATTGTGCATGCCATAGACCTTCTGGATGCCGAAACGCTCCATCATGCCGTCCTTGACCATGGCCAGGCCACCCGCGCCGCCCTCCTCCGCCGGCTGGAAGATGACGGCGACCGAACCCGCGAAGTTGCGCGTCTCGGCGAGATACTTGGCCGCGCCGAGCAGCATCGCAGTGTGGCCGTCATGACCGCAGGCATGCATCTTGCCGTGGTTCTTCGAGGCGTAGGGCTTGCCGGTAGTCTCGCGGATCGGCAGGGCGTCCATGTCGGCGCGCAGGCCGACCGTGCGGCCCTCGCCGAGCCGGCCCTTGATGATACCGACAACGCCGGTGCGGCCGATGCCCGGCGCGACCTCGTCACAGCCGAACTCCTTCAGCTTCTGCTCGACGAAACGCGCGGTTTCGAATACGTCATACTGCAGTTCCGGGTTCTGATGGATGTGACGTCGCCATCCCGCCACTTCGTCCTGCAATTCTGCGACGCGATTCAGTATCGGCATTTTGTGAATTCCATTTTCGCTCGTTTCCCCTCATGACTGCGTCGCCATGCGGGCTTTGCCATTTTGGCGTCACATAGGCTAAATAGCACCTTCCGGCTGCTTTGGCTTCGCCCGTGCCGACGCGGCGCTGAGCTTATTGAGCTACAATCGTTCACGGCAAGAGGCTATTTCCGAAACGATGATCCGGCTTCCCCTGATTCTTTCCGCCCTGATCGCCACCGCGGCCCTGCACGCCGTTCCGGCCTCGGCCAATCCCTCGATCCTGTTCGACGTGGCGACAGGCCGGGTCATCGAAAGCGACGACCCGTTCCAGCGCTGGTATCCGGCTTCGCTCAGCAAGCTGATGACCACCTATGTCGTGTTCCGCGCGATCCAGGCGGGGGAAGTGACGTTCTCGTCGCCGGTGCGCATTTCCAAGGCCGCGTCACAACTGCCGCCGAGCAAGATGGGCTACCCGCCGGGTTCCGTGCTGACGCTCGACAATGCGCTGAAGATCATCATGGTCAAGTCGGCCAACGACGTCGCGCGGTCGATCGGCGAAAGCGTGGCAGGCTCGCAGGCAGCCTTCGCGGCGCGCATGAACGCCGAATCGCAGCGGCTGGGAATGAATGATTCGCACTGGGTGAACCAGCATGGGCTGCATGACGAGCAGCAATATACATCGGTTCACGACCTCGCGATCCTGTCGGAGGCATTGCGCCATGATTTCCCGCAATATTCCGACTACTTTTCCATCGAGGGCCTGCTCTCCGACGGCAAGGAAGTGCCGAGCCACAACAATCTGCTCGCCCGCTACGACGGCGCCGACGGCATGAAGACCGGTTACACCTGCCCGGCCGGCTTCAACCTGGTGGCATCGGCCACCCGCAACGGCCGCACGCTGATGGCGATCGTCGTCGGCGGGGAAACCATCTCTGCCCGCGACGAAGAGGCGGCCGGCCTGCTGTCGCGCGGTTTTGCCTCCGCGCCGGGCACGGGACCCACCATCGCAGAACTCAAGCGGACGGCAACCGGGCCGAACGTGCCGGTCGACATGACCGACCAGCTTTGCTCGAAAAAGGCACGCGCCGCCCGCGCCAAGAAATACAAGGAACTGGTCGCAGCGGTGAAGGCCGGCAAGGCGGTCATGCCCGAGGCGATCTATTCCGCCGACCTGCCGCGCCCGCGCAGGCTGGTGCCGATCCAGCTCGGCGGCGCGCAGGGGCCGGCGGCCAAGGCGATGGCCATAGCCGACGAAGTCGCCGACGTGCCGATCCCGAGCTGGCGGCCCGATATGCCGGTGCCCGGTCTGCGAACCGTGGAGCAGGGCGACGCCAGCATGGCCTTGCAATAGTCTCGGCGCCTTACCACTTCCGATCCGGACCCGAACTGGCGTAGGTTTCTTGTGACCGATTTTCCCATTCCCGTCTCGGTGCTGACCGGCTTTCTCGGCGCCGGCAAGACGACGCTGCTCAACCGGCTGCTCAAGGACCCGGCGCTGAAGGACACCGCCGTCATCGTCAACGAGTTCGGCGACGTGGCGATCGACCACCTGCTGGTGGACCAGTCTTCCGACGGGGTCATCGAGCTTTCCGACGGCTGCCTGTGCTGCACGGTCCGCGGCGAACTGGTCGATACGCTGGCCGACCTGATCGACCGCGTCCAGACCGGCCGCATCGGCAATCTGGCGCGCGTCGTCATCGAAACCACCGGGCTCGCCGATCCGGCGCCGGTGCTGCAGTCGATCATGGCGCATCCGGCACTGGTGCAGGCGTTCCGGCTCGACGGGGTGATCACGCTGGTCGACGCGGTCAACGGAGCGGCGACGCTGGACAATCATGTCGAGGCCGTGAAGCAGGCGGCGGTGGCCGACCGGCTGGTCGTCACCAAGGCCGATCTGGTCGTCGAGCCGACCGAACTGGAGGCGCTGAAACGCCGGCTGCGGGTGCTCAACCCCAACGCCGCGATCCTTGATGTGCGCGACGCAGGCGCGTCATCGGTCCTCGCCTGCGGCCTCTACGATCCGGCGACCAAGACGGCGGATGTGCGCCGCTGGCTGGGCGAGGCGGCCGACGATCACCACCATGATCACGATCACGACCATCATGGGCAAGCCCCCTACGGGCATCACCATGACGGCCACGATCATCACGATCACGAACACCACGGCTACCATCATCACGCCCACGACGAGCGCATAAGATCCTTCTCGCTGGTCCATGACGGGCCGGTGCCCTATTCGGCGGTCGAGATGTTCCTCGACCTGCTTCTGTCCGTGCATGGCGAAAAACTGCTGCGCATGAAGGGCATCATCGAGTTGCGCGAGGACCCGCGGCGGCCGCTGGTGATCCACGGCGTGCAAAAGACGCTGCATCCACCGGCCCGCATGCCGTCCTGGCCGGACGGGACGCGGGGTGTACGGCTGGTGCTGATCACGCTCGACATGCCGGAGGATTACGTGCGCCGGCTGTTTGCGATCATCACCGCAAAACCGGCGATCGACACGCCGGACAGGGCCGCGCTGGCGGGCAACCCGCTGGGCATACCGGGCTTCATGCGCTGATTTGCCTCGCATGGTTCTTCGGCCCATGATGGCGAGAGACGGTTGGCCATCTGATGGGACCAGCGGGAGGGCGAATGATTTCGGGAGGATGCCTGTGCGGCGCCGTCCGCTATCGGACCGATGCCGAACCGATCATCACGCGGCTGTGCTGGTGCCGCGTGTGCCAGTATTTTGCGACCGGGAATGCGGCCGTCAGCACCTGCTTTCCGTCCGAGGGACTGTCGGTCACCGGCGAACTCAGCGACTTCGTCAGCGTCGCCGACAGCGGCAACAGGATGCACCGGCGCTTCTGCCCGGTCTGCGGCACGCACATGTTCAGCGAGGCGGAATCCCGCCCGCATCTGGTGTTTGTCCGGGCAGGCACTCTTGACGACCCTGGTCTCGCACAGCCGGCGGCGACGATCTGGACCGCCTCGGCTCCGCAATGGGCATGCATCGACGAAAGCCTGCCACGCTGGGAAGGGCAGCCACCGCCGCCCAAATAGCGTTGGGCTCTCGCCCCGGCCCCTGCCTGCGCCCGGTGTCTTGAACTGCGGGGTGCCCCAGGCGATAAGCGGCAGGGCCCAATGGGACCGAGTCGCCTGATGCCGACCCTTTCTCGCTTCGTGATGTTCATCGGCATCGTGGTTCTCATCGTCTATGCGGCGATGTTCGCGCTCGCAACCTTCGTCACGCCTCGCCAAGGTGAGATGACCGTCGACGTTCCGATCGGGGACAGGATCGCAAAACCATGAGAGATTCCGTCCGCATCGAGGCTTTTCTAGAGATGATGAGCGCGGAGCGGGGTGCGGCCGCCAACACGCTGGCCAGCTACCGCCGCGACCTCGACGACGCGGCGGAGGTCGTCGGCGACCTCGGCAGCGCCGATACCGCGGCCCTGCGCGCCTATCTCGGCGACATCGCCTCGCGCGGCTTCGCAGCGACTTCGCAGGCGCGAAAACTCTCGGTGCTGCGGCAGTTCTACAAATTCCTCTACAGCGAGGGCGTCCGGCCCGATGACCCGACCGGTACGCTCGACGCCCCGCGCAAGGAGCGTCCATTGCCGAAGATTCTCGGCGAGGCCGAGACCTCGCGACTGCTTGACCGTGCGGCAACGGAGGCCGCCGAAAAGCCGCATGACCCGCAGGCCGTTCGCATGCACGCGCTTGTCGAGGTTCTCTACGCCACCGGCCTGCGGGTTTCCGAACTGGTCGGCCTGCCGCTGTCGGTGGCGATGCGAGACGAGCGGTTCTTCGTCGTCACCGGCAAGGGCAACAAGGAACGCCTGGTGCCGCTGTCGCCGAAAGCGCGAACCGCCATGCGCGCCTGGCACGCCATCCGGGCAAAGGCCCCTGCCTTCGCCGAAAGCCCGTTCCTGTTCCCGGCCGCCTCCGATAGCGGCTTCCTGGCACGCCAGGTTTTCGCCAGGGATCTCAAGGCCTTGGCGGCGCGCGCCGGAATATCGGCGGCCAAAATCTCGCCGCACGTCATCCGCCACGCCTTCGCCAGCCATCTCCTTCAGAACGGTGCGGATCTGCGCGCCGTGCAGCAATTGCTCGGCCATGCCGACATCTCGACCACCCAGATCTACACCCATGTGCTGGAGGAAAGGCTGGTGCGTCTCGTCAACGACCATCATCCGCTTGCCGACACGCCCAGCTGACGGTATGTGGAGGCGGATTTCAGCGGCGTTCCGGCCGCCAGCCCCGTTCAACGGCCCGACCCGACGGGCTCGCACGTCCGAGAGCGCATGTACAATTATCTCGATTTCGAAAAGCCGGTCGCCGATCTCGAAGGCAAGATCATCGAACTGCGAAAGCTTGCTGAGAATGGCGAGGCGGTCGATGTCGCCGAGGAGATCGGACGGCTGGAGAAGCGCTCCAAGGATGCGTTGCGCGATCTCTACAAGGCGCTGACGCCCTGGCAGAAAGTGCAGGTGGCCCGCCATCCCGACCGGCCGCACTGCCTGAGCTATGTCGAAAAGCTGATCACCGACTTCACCCCTCTGGCCGGCGACCGCGCCTTCGGCGACGACCACGCCATCATCGCCGGCTTCGGCCGCTTCAGGGGCGAGCCTGTGGCGCTGCTCGGCCAGGAGAAGGGCTCCGACACCAAGAGCCGGCTCAAGCACAATTTCGGCTCGCCGCGCCCGGAGGGTTACCGCAAGGCGGTGCGTGTCATGGAGCTTGCCGACCGCTTCGGCATTCCTTTGCTGACGCTGGTCGACACCGCCGGCGCCTATCCCGGCGTCGACGCCGAGGAGCGAGGCCAGGCGGAGGCCATCGCCCGCTCCACCTCGGCCTGCCTGGCGCTTAAAGTGCCGTCGGTCTCGGTGGTGATCGGCGAGGGCGGCTCCGGCGGTGCGATCGCCATTGCCACCGCCAACCGCGTCTACATGCTGGAGCACGCAATCTATTCGGTTATCTCGCCGGAGGGCGCGGCCTCGATCCTCTGGCGCGACACAACACGGTCCCGTGATGCCGCGACCTCGATGAAGATCACGGCGCAGGATCTGCTCGACATGAAGATCATCGACGGCATCGTGCCGGAACCGACCGGCGGCGCGCACCGCTCGCCGGATGCGGTGATCGAATCCGCCGGCGAAGTGATCGGCAAGGCGTTTTCGGACTTCGCCGGCTCCAACATGGATTTCCGCGAGCATCGGCGCGAGAAATATCTGGCGATCGGCCGCAACCTGTAGGAGGTGCCGCCCGCATTTCGCCACAAATTCGCCGCCTCGTTCGCTTCAATGATTAGTCGAGGGCTGCGACCAAGGGGACTGCCGGTTAAGACTTGTGGTAATCAAATCTCAAGGTTAACCAATCTATGGTCAAGCCGATGGCCGGCGCGCAGAATGCCTGGCCGAGAGACACACGGAACTGACGCCGACACGCATGCCGATGATCGCCACACCGACGACCACCAGACTGATACGCGCCGGATTGCTGGTTCTTGCGCTTGGCGTGGCCGGCTGCACCGAATCGACGCTCGAGGTGAGCGGCGGCAGCAGCGGCAATGCCAACGCGCCGCTGCCGCAAAAAGTCGTGCAGGCCATGATCACCAAGAACATGGCGCGCGGCTCGCCGATCGTCGCGCGGGTCTTCAAGGAAGAAAACAAGGTCGAGATCTGGAAGCAGAAGACCAACGGCCGCTACGACCTGCTTGCGTCCTACGAAATCTGCAAGATGTCGGGCAAGCTGGGGCCTAAATACATCGAGGGCGACCGCCAGTCTCCGGAAGGGTTCTACACCGTCCGTCCGGGGCAGATGAACCCGAACTCGAAGTACCATCTCGCCTTCAACATCGGTTATCCCAACGCCTATGACCGCGCCAACGGCCGCACCGGTTCGAACCTGATGGTTCACGGCGCCTGCTCGTCGTCGGGTTGCTTCTCGATGAACAATTCGCAGATGACGGAAATCTACGCCATCGCGCGGGAATCCTTCAAAGGCGGCCAGACCGAGTTCCAGATCCAGTCCTTCCCGTTCCGCATGACGGCCGCCAATATGGCGCGCTATCGCGACGACCCCAACTACGCCTTCTGGAAGAATTTGAAGGAAGGCTACGACTATTTCGAGATCACCAAGACGCCGCCGAAGGTCGACGTCTGCGAGAAGCGCTACGTGTTCAACGCGGCAGCCCCCGGTGCCTCGCTCTCGCCATCCGGCGCCTGCCCTGCCGTCGCTCAGCCCGATTCGCTTAAGATGGCCTATCAGTCTTACCAGACTGGCTACGAGGCTGCCTTCGCCAGCGCCGTCAAATCGAACGATGCGCTGGCGCCGAAGCCGAGCATCCTGGGTATCCAGGAAGCCAAGCTGGTGTCCGACTGGACCAAGCGGCGGGCGCGCGGCGAACGTATCACCGTGGAGCCGCCGTCGATGACTGCGACCGGAACGGTCGTGCAGACCAGCCGCATGGGCCGCATCGACTCGCCCGCCGGCCGCAAGATGGCCGCGCTTGAGGCCGCCGACGCCGAGAAGAAGCGCATCGCCGAGGAGAAGGCGGCGGCTGCGCGGCTGGCGGAAGAGCAGAAGGCCGCCGCCAAAGCTGCCGAGATCGCCGCCGCCGAAGCCGCCAAGCAAGCCGAGATCGCCGCGGCCGAAGCTGCCAAGAACCCGCAACCCGAGCCTGTCGTCGAGGCGGCGGCTCCGGCCGAGAAGCCGGGCTTCCTCGGCCGTGTCGGCAAGCGCATCACTAACCTGTTCGGCAGCTAGGCCGACGCCGATTCGCCAGGGCGTGTTGCAAGCCGGGGATCAGGTAGAGGTCTACGACCTGAAGGGGCTGAACTGTCCCCTCCCCGTGCTCAAGGCGCGCAAACGGCTCAAGGCCATGTCGGCCGGAAGCCTGCTCTGGCTCGAGACCACCGACCCGCTCGCGGTCATCGACATACCTGCATTTTGTCACGAGTCAGGGCATCGGCTGGTCAAGAGCGAGCCGAATGGCACCGGGCACCGGTTTCTGATCGAGCGCGGTACTTAAGCGAGCGGCCTTTCCGACAATCCGTCAGCCCGACGATCACCGGTCAATTGGATACGCTCGCTTCCGACACCAGCGCCGGGTCGTCCCGATAGAGGTCGGGGAAGATGCGCTTCAGATTGTCGATCTTCGGCAGGTCGTTGTAGACGATGTAGGGCTGGCTTGGATTCAGCGTCAGATAGTCCTGATGATAGCCCTCGGCCGGGTAGAAGGTGCGGCCGGGCTCGATCTTGGTGACGATCGCCGCGTTGAACACCCGCGCCTGGTTGAGCTGCGCGATGTAGGCTTTGGCGACCTTGGCCTGCTCCTCGTTCTCCGGAAAAATCGCCGTTCGGTATTGCGTGCCGACATCCGGCCCCTGGCGGTTCAGTTCGGTCGGGTCGTGCGCCACCGAGAAATACACCTGCAAGATCTTGCCGTAGCTGATCTTCGACGGGTCGAAGGTGATTTTTACCGACTCGGCATGGCCGGTCGCTCCCGAGCCGACCATCTCATAGTGCGCGGTGTCTTGTTCGCCGCCGGCATAACCCGACACGGCGTTGCTAACGCCGGCGACGCGCTGGAACACGCCCTGTACGCCCCAGAAGCAACCACCGGCCAGCACGGCGGTCTCCGTCTTGCCTTGCCCGGCGGGCTCGTCGACGGCCGGCGCCGGGATCGCGATGCCTTCCTGCGCCGATGCCGGCATCATGGCGAAAGCGCTGGCGGAAGCGAGCGCCGCCGCAAGCAGAAGCGCCGGGCGGCGCAGGCCGTGTTGATTGAGGATTCGTATCGTCATTGACGTACTCCTTGGAAGAAAATTCAGCCGAAGGTGAATGCGTATGCTTGCACGCCGGGGTCGAGGAATTTGATCTCGAAGGTGCGGTCCTTCACCTCTCCCTTCTGGCGGACGAGCTGGTAGAGCCGCTGTCCGGTCACCGTGCCCTGCCCGTCGGCGTCGATGTCCATGCCGTGGGCGTCGCCGGGGGCCGCACCGTCGATGGTGACGCGGAACCGCACCGGCTTGCCACCCGGCCCCGAACCCAGCACCAGATGCAGGTCACGGGCATGGAACTTGTAAACGATGCTGCCGTCAGAGGCATCGAGCGTCGCATTCTCGCGGCCGACCGTCCATTTGCCCGAAAGCCCCCATTCGTTCAGACGCGGGCCGCCATCCGCATAGTCATGCGCCGCGTCCTGAACCGCGCCGCCGGGCGACACGAAATTTTCGGCGCGCTCGTAGCCCAGATAGGTCTCCGGCGACAGCACGTCGGCCATGTCGGATGCCGCCTGCGCGCCGGTGGCGCTGACCTTGACGAGGTCGGCCGCCGCGGCGGTGTTTCCGGCTTCCGCCAGCAATGCCTGGATCACACGCTCGGACTCGTCATACCCGCCCTCGCCGAACTGGTGGTGGCGGATGCGCCCTTGCGCGTCGATGAAATAATGCGCCGGCCAGTAGCGGTTGTTGAAGGCCCGCCAGATCGCATAATCATTGTCGACCGCCACCGGATAGGCGACGCCGAGGTCGGCCGCGGCTTTGGTGACGTTGCCGATGTCCTTCTCGAAGGCGAATTCCGGCGTGTGCACGCCGATCACGACGAGGCCTTGGTCCTTGTACTTTTCCGCCCACGCCTTCACGTAGGGAATGGTGCGCAGGCAGTTGATGCAGGAATAGGTCCAGAAGTCGATCAGCACGACTTTGCCCTTGAGCTGTTCAGCGCTCAGCGGCGGCGAGTTCAGCCATTCCGCCGCGCCGTTCAGCGCCGGCAACACGCCTTCGACCGGGAGTGCATCGGAAGCGCCTTGCGGCTTGTTGGCCATCATCGCCTGTCCACCGGCCATGGCCGAATTGCCCGCCATCATGGCGTTCCCGCCGGTCATCGCCGGAGCCCTGGTCATGGCAGGAGCTCCTGTCATAGCGGGCGTACCGGTCATTGCCGTGTTGCCGGCCATCATGGCGGGGTTCCCTGCCATCATTGCGGGACCGCCGTTCATGGCCGGTGCGTCTTTCTGCATCGCCGGACCGCCATTCATCGCGGGACCTCCGGACATCATCGCCGTGCCGCCGCTCATTGCCGCCCCGCCATCCATCACCACGGACGGTGCTGCCATCGCGGCTTGGTCCTCCGGATGCAGCCTGTCGAGCAATCCCTGCTCCAGCGCCGCGGTGCTGGCCAGCGACACCCGCGTCAAGAAGCCGGTGTCGAGACCAAGGAAGATCGCCACGACCGCCGCCAGCACGGCGACACCCAGCCCACGCCGCACCCATTCGCCGGCGCCGAGCGAGCGCTTCATCGCCGCGAACACTTTTCCGCCGACCAGCAGGGCCAGCGCCAGCGAGGTCGCCGCACCAGCGGCAAAAGCGGCAAGCAGCAGCGTCGTCCCGGCATTGGCGCCATTCAGTGCCGCGCCGGTCAGGATCAGTCCGAGGACGGGACCGGCGCAAGGGGCCCACAGCAGGCCGGTCGCCACGCCGAGCAGCAGCGACGGCCAGATGCCGCCCTTGCCTTTGGCGGTCGCCACGTCGGCGCCGAGCGACAGCCGCGCGCCGAGATCGACCAGCGGCTGCGTCAGCCGGGCCGACAGGCTGGGAAACAGCAGGGTGATGCCGAAGAAGCCAAGCAGCAGGATCGCCGCGAAGCGTCCCCAGCGATTGGCCTCGACCGCCCAGCCGCCGGCCACCGCCGCCAGGCTGGCGACCAGCGCGAAAGTCAACGCCATGCCGATCAGCATCGGCAGGCCGCTGCGCAGGAAGGGCCGGTCGGCGCGAGCGAAGACGAAAGGCAGCACCGGCAGAATGCACGGGCTGACGATCGTCAGCACGCCGCCGAGATAGGCGAGCAGGAAAAGCAGCATGATATCCGGCTTTCCGTCAGGCCGCGACCGGCTTGAAGGTCATTGCGACCCCGTTCATGCAATAGCGCAGGCCGGTCGGCTTGGGACCGTCATCAAAGACATGGCCGAGATGACCGCCGCATCGCGCGCAATGCACCGCCGTGCGGACCATGCCGAAGCTCGTGTCGTCCTCTGTTCCCACCGCCTTCTCCAGTGGCGCCCAGAAACTCGGCCAACCCGTGCCGCTGTCGAATTTCGTCGTCGACGAGAACAGGTCGAGGTCGCAGCCCGCACAGGCAAAATTGCCACGGCGATGCTCGTCGTTCAACGGGCTGGTGAATGGCCGCTCGGTCCCGGCCTGCCGCAGCACCACGAATTGGTCCGGCGTCAGAAGCTTGCGCCATTCCTCATCGGTATGCGTGACCTCGAAGGTCTGCGCGGCGAAAACCGTCTCGGGGGCGGCCGCGGCAACGATGGCGACACCGGCCGCGCCCTGCAGAAGAAATCGACGTGTGATCATGCTCGCACCTTCGTTCCGGGGATTGTTGCCTCTGGTACGAATACAAACGGCGGCTTGTTACGCGGATCGTTCGGATCACATTCATTTGACCGCCGCCGGCACGGCCGGCCGCGACCGACGTGTCGCCGACCATACCATGCCGAGCCGGTCCTGACTTTCAATCTGCCGTGACGGTGGCATCGCCCGGCAGTCGGCCGGCCTGTCATTGTCGGCGCGATTATCAGCGAGCCGACAATGTATGAAGGCGGCCTTCCCAGCGAATCTTATTCGGCCGCCGCCGCTGCTTCGGTCTCCGCCAGCTTCTGCTTGCGGAGCGTCTCGCGCGCGGCTGCCGCGGCCGCATCGTCGCCGCCGCCGGACACCTGCACCATCGGCGTCGCCAGCTTGATGTCGTTCTCGTCGAATGCCTTCTTGATCATCACCAGCGCCTTGCGCTTGATGCCGAACTGCTCGCCGGGCTTGGTCATCAGCTTCATGCGCAGCACGATGCCGGAATCGCCGAAACTGTCGACGCCCTGCATCTTGAGCGGCTGTAGTGTGCTGGCGGCGAATTCCGGGTCCTCCGCCAGTTGCTGTCCGATCTTCTTGACCAGCTTGCGGGCGAGTTCCACGTCGGAATCGTAGGTGACGGTCAGCGTCATCTTCTCGATGACCCAGTCGCGGCTCATGTTCTGCACGGCGCCGAGCGAGCCGAACGGCACGGTGAAAATCGGACCGCGCTGGTGGCGCAGCCTGACCGAGCGCAGGCTGAAACCCTCGACCGTGCCCTTGTAGCTGCCGCTCTGGATGTACTCGCCGACCCGGAACGCATCGTCGAGCATGAAGAACACGCCGCTGAGAACGTCCTTCACCAGCGTCTGCGACCCGAAGCCGATCGCCACGCCGAAAATCCCGGCGCCGGCGATCAGCGGCCCGATCGCCACACCCATTCCCGACAGGATGGTCAGCACCGCGACGACCGCGATGAAGACGGCGAGCGCGTTGCGGAAGATCGGCAGCAGCGTGCGCAGACGTCCCCGGCGGGCCACCTCCTCCGCCGTGCCGCCGGTATGTTCCGCATGCACCAGATGGTGGCTGATCAAGGCCTTGGAGAGTTGCCAGAGCAGGTCGGCGATCAACAGGACGATGATGCCGTTGAGCAAGCCGATCACGATGTGCTCGACGGTGGGGTTCTCGCCCATCGCCGCCGCTCGGAGCTTCCAGATGTAGGCAAGCCAGGCGACCGCCAGCGCGATCAGCACCGCGCGTGCGCCGCGCACGATGAGGACATTCCTGATCGTGGCGTAGAGGGTCGTAGCTTCGCTGCGGCCGGCGAGCCCCTCGGCTATGCGCCCGACGCCGGTAACCGCGGTCGGCAGTATCAGAGCGTAGATGCCGACCCAAAGGAGGCCGACGAAACCGGCGACCCACATCAGCCAGAGGATCACCAGGAAGAAGGTCCGAAGCCATGCCTTGATAGGCGACGGCGCGATCTTGCGGGCCGGACTGTGCCAGACCGTCTCGATGGCGACCGCCAGCAGGCCAAGTCCGAAAAGATAGGCGACAAGCAGCGCCGCGTCCCCGGAGAAACTGAGCTGCGGCATCAGGCTGGCGATTGCCCATCCGAGCATGAATATCCCCGCGAACAGTTGCACCCGCAGGTACCAGAAGCGCGCACCGGCATCGTCGATCTCGACCAGGCGCGGCTGGCCCTGCGACGCCGTGCCGTCAGGCCGAAGCAACAGCCGCGCGATCGTGCGGACGAAGCGGAAGACGACGAAGGCAAGCAGCAGCGTAAGGACGACCTTCCGCAACAATGGCGGCCACTCGAATGCCAGGAACAGGCCGGCGCTGGCCAGCGTGAACACTGCCAGGGGAATGAGGTCCGACAAGAGCCGCAGCGGCTGCTCGGATGCCGACGTCGCCCCACCGCCCCTTACCCTGCGAAGCAATCGCCGGAACAGCCATTCCGCTCCGTAACCGACGCCTATGAGCACGACCAGGATGCTGAGCACGGCCCCTGGCCGGCCGCTGTTCAGGTCCCGCGAAGCGACATCGGAAGCGTTCGCGAATTCCTGCGGGAAGCGGACGAACGCATCCTTCAGCCGGCCGATGTGGCTGCGGATAAGCGCCTCGACATCGGTGACGTCGTTCGTCGCCGCGGGAGCTTCCTGCCCCGCCGCGGGCGCCGCCGGCCTCGTTTCCAGCCAGGTCTTCACTTCGGGATCGTTGAGAAGATCAAGCAGTTGTTTCACTTTTTCCGGCGGCGGCGCGGGTGTCGCAGCCGCGGGCTGGGTCTGGGCAAAGGAAACACCGTGCGCGAAGGCAAGCACGGCCAGAACAGCCAGGATTCGAATGACAAAGCGCATGAACGATCCGGATTTCATCGGTCTCTCCCCGTCTGGCACGCTACGCCCCAGAACCCGGCGAAAGCAACGCCGCGAGCAAAACAGTGTAAATGGTCGCCAGCGGAATAGTGCCGGCATATGCGGCGCAACCCTTGTCGAGACCCCCTGAAAAATGCAACTGAGCCGGAATCGGGAACCGGCCGGCAAACGCCCACCGAACCCGTCGACCGCCTCGCGGAAGCCTCTGACGGGACTATGAACCCTGAAGGGATCATGATGAAAAGCGCAACATCGCGCTTGAAGCGCATGGCCCGGCCACGGCCGCTTCCGGTCTCTCAGTGCAGCTCATGACCCTCACCATAGCTGTTGCGACAACACGGTATCACTTGCGGCCGAAGCTGCAAATCCACCGCCTGTGCACCGGCGGCTTTTATGCGGGGAATTTAACGGCCGTAAGACTCGGTACCGGTCGCCAAAAAGCAGGGCTCATGCAATTGCCGGCGATGCCCTGCCCGATGCCGGCGTCGAACCCATCCAGCGGTCCAGCTTGTCGAGCAGCGCCCTGGGGCTGATGGGCTTCGGCAGATAATCGTCCATGCCGGCTTCCAGGCAGCGTTCTCGGTCGCCTTTCAGCGCATGCGCGGTCACGCCGATGATCGGCGTATGGCTGCCCCAGGAAGCTTCCAGTGCCCGGATGGCTCCGGTGGCTTCGAGGCCGTTCATCTCCGGCATGGAGATGTCCATCAGAATCAGCAGCGGCCGCATCTCCTGGGCTGCCTCCACTGCCAGCCGTCCATTGCCGACGATCTCGAAGGTGAAATCGGTCTCCGAAAGGATCTGCGTGAACACCAGTTGGTTCACGTCGTTGTCCTCGGCCACCAGAATGTCGACGCGATGCGTCGAAGAACGATCCTCGAAGCCTGCCTTTCGCCGCTCCGGGTAAAAGGGTTCGGCGCAGACGCGAACGGCGCGTTCCGCCGGATCGGCCGTTTCCGGCGGCAGGCTGATGCCGTCCCGGTCTCGGCGCTTCTGGATGATCGCCGTCAGCGTCTCGAGCAGCCCGGACGACCGCACGGGTTTCGTCAGATTTGCATCGATCGCCAGATCGCGAACGGCCCCCATGTTCAGCGACAGGTCGACCGAGGTCAGCATGATGATCGGGGTCTTGGAAAACACCGGCGTGTCACGAATTATGCGGGTCAGCTCGAGCCCAGTCATGCCCGGCATCTGGTAGTCGAGCACCACGCAGTCGACCGCCAGCCCAAGCCGCGTGGCGGCCGCGAGAACCTGCAATCCCTCGGCGCCGCTGGAGGCCGCGCAGGCGTCGAACCGCCAGCTTGCCATCTGTTCGAGCAGGATCGCCCTGTTCACCGGATTATCGTCGACGATGAGCACCCGGGCGCCGCCGACGTCGAACGGTGCGAGCTTCCGCCGTGCCGGCGCATCGGCATAAGGCAGTGAGAAGGTGCAGGAAAAAATGGACCCCCGCCCCTCCACGCTTTCCACACCGATCGCTCCACCCATCATGGCGACGAGCCGTGACGTGATCGCCAGCCCCAGCCCGGTGCCCTCGTGCCGGCGCGTCGACGAAGCGTCCACCTGGCTGAATTTCTCGAACACCGCGCCCAGCTTGTCCTTGGGAATGCCTATTCCCGTATCGGTCACCGAAATGCGCAGGTTCGTGCCGTCGGCCCCGTCGTGGTTCGTCGCCTCGACCAGCACGTGACCGGCCTCGGTGAACTTGATCGCGTTGCCGATCAGATTGGTGACGATCTGCCTCACGCGGCCGACATCGCCGACATAATTGTCGGAAAGACCGGGTGCGACGCGGATGATGAGTTCCAGGTCCTTTTCCTTCGCCCGCGTCGACAGCAGCGTCGCCACGTCCTCGATCGCTTCCGAAAGCGTGAAGGGCGAGGCGTCGAGCACCAGTTCGCCGGCGTCGATCTTCGAAAAATCGAGGATGTCGTTGATGATCGTCAGCAGCGCATTGCCAGACTTCACGATGATGTCGGTGAATGTTTTCTGCTTCGGGTCGAGGTCCGACCTTGCCAGCAGTTCGGCCATTCCGAGCACGCCGTTCATCGGCGTGCGGATTTCGTGGCTCATATTGGCGAGGAATTCCGACTTGGCGCGGTCGGCGATTTCGGCGCGCCTGCGGGCTTCCTGCAATTCTGCCTCGTGCCGCTTCTGCTCCGTCACGTCGACGGTCGAGCCGATAAGATAGAGCGAGCCGTCGGACGCGACGAAAGCGCTCTTGCGGGCAAGCTGGTGGCGGATCGTTCCATCAAGCTGCGCGACCGTCTCGTCGATGACCCGGGTCTCGCGCGCCCGCAGCACGTCGAGATCGACTTCGGCGAAGGCTTCGCCATCGGCGCCGAACAGTTGGATATCGGTCTTGCCGATGGCCTCGTCCCTGGGAAATCCTGTAAGGTCCGACCAGCCCTTGTTGACATAGACCAGTTCGAGGTTGGGTTTCTTGGCGTAGATGGCGGTCGGCATATTGTCGATGATGCTGCGAAAAACCTCGTTTTCCCGCAGGCTCTGCTGAAGCAGCGCCTCGCGTCGCTTGATATCGGTGATATCGGTGCTGCAGCCGAACACATGCCGATGGCCGTCCTGGGTCGTCAGCCGGCCCTTGCGGGTCATCAGATGCGTGACGCTGCCATCGCGGTGGCTAACGGTCTCTTCCGATTGCAGCCCGTTGCCGGTCACAGCCACATAGGTGTCGTCGGCCGTGAAACCGCCGCCCTCGCCGTCTCCGAACAGCTCCAGGTCGGTCTTGCCGACCGCCTCGGCCTTCGAATAGCCGGTCAGGTCGGACCAGGCATTGTTGACATATTCGAGCGCCAGTTCCTCGGATTTGATGTTGGTCGCAACCGGCATTTCGTCCAGCACATGGCTGAACAGCTCGATCTGGCGCATCGAGTCGCGCAGCGATTTTTCGCGTTCCTTGAGTTCGGTAATGTCGACGCGGACACCGACGAAAGTCCCTTCTCTGGTGCGGGTGTCGTAGACCTGGAACCAGCGGCCGTCCGGATTGCGCCACTCGGTGATGAGCTGGGGCTGATGATAACGCGCCGTATGGCGCTCCAGCCAGGCGTCGCGGTCGACATCGTACAGGGCGTCGGTCTCGGGATCGCCGCTCTCGCGGAAATAACCGGCCGAATGCGCGCGTTCGAGCGCGGAGCGCAGAGTTCGGCCGGGAACCCAGCAATCCTTGACGGCTGGCAACATACCCTGCAACTGACGGTTGGCGAGTACGAACTTGTCGTCGCGATCGTAGATCAGGACGCCCGCCGGCAGCGATTCCAGCACGTCCTCGAGCCGCTTGCGGGCCTCTTCCGCCTCGACTTCCCGGGCCTTGAGCGGCGTAACGTCGAAGACGAACCCCGCTATGTACTGCCTGCCTTTGTCGGTCTCGACGCGGCTCTTGCGCACGATGCGGGTCCTGCCGATCCCTGCGAAGTCGAAATCCTCCTCGACCTCGTAGGGCTCCCCGGTCTCCAGCACGGCGCGCTCGTTGTCCTCGAAGCGGCGGCCGTCTTGCTCAGCGACATGCTCGCTGCCGCGCGTTCCGATCATGGCTTCTGCCGTGGTGCCATAGATCGAGGCGAAGGCCTGGTTGACCAGAACGAAATTCAAGTCGCTGTTCTTGATGAAGATCGGATCCTTGATCGTGTCGATGACAGTCTCGGCCAACCGCGATCGTTCGTGTACCTCGGCCAGTTCCCGTTCCCGCCGCTTCATCTCGGTGATGTCGAAATAGGAGACCAGCCGCTTGCCGCCGGAAAGCGCGGTCACCGAATAGATCAGCGTCTTCCCGTCGGCCCGGGCGAATTCGCGCGGCGCGACATCGCCCGCCCGAACCTCCGCCAGCCGCATCTCGGCATAGTCGTCCCAACCCGCATCGGTGACGCCATGCACGCCGGTGCGGCGGTTGGAATCGATGAGCGAGCGGAACGGCCGGCCGACGGGCACGGCATCCGGCGCTATGTTCCAGATGCGATAGAAGGCCTTGTTGATGATCTCGGTATTGAGGTCGGCGTCGAGCAGCACGACTCCGAGATCCAGCGAGTCTATCGTCCGCTTCAGGTCGGACAGCAACTGGGCGGACTGGCTCTCGGCCTTGTTCAGGGCCGCGCGCTTGCTTTCGATATCGGTGACGTCGGAGCAGATCGCCATCGTGCCGCCATCCGCCGTGGGAACCTCGCGGTGCAGAATGCGGCGGCCGTTTTGGAAATTCAGGATCGTCGCGGATGCCCGGCAGTGGTCTCTCGCCCCGAGGATTGTCTCTTTCCACTGGTCGGCCGACAAATCGTCGGCGCTCCAGACACCGCGCGCCAGACCGGCTTCGACGATGGTCTCCGCGTCGGTTCCCGGCGCGAGCACGTCACCTAGATCGCCATACATGTCGGCCAGGGCCTGATTGTAGAGAATCAGCCGGTTGTCGCGGTCGTAGTAGCAGAACGCATCCGGCATGGCGTCGAGCGCCGACATCATGCGCTCGGCATAGGATGTCGGCGCGGCGTCCCCGGCGTCCGGTTCGGCAATAGGCCGCGGCTGGCTCGCCAGTTGGGCGAGGGATACGGCGATGCCGGTCACGTTGCGGGCGGCACCGCGATAACCGATAAAACGTCCCTCGGCGTCGAAACGCGGAAAGCCCGACAGCGACACCCATCGGCGTTCCGGATGGGAGACTCTCAGTTCAAATACGAAATCCTTGAAAGCTTGGCGCGTCTGCAAGGCGGCGAGATGTGACGCGGCAGCCGGATTGCGCTTGGCGTGGCGGTCGATGAAATCGCCATAAGGCAGGCCGAGGATATCCGCGGGTTCGAGGCCCGTGGCTTCCCGATAACCATCCGAGAGCCATGACAGGGACAGAGCGGCATCGGTTTCCCAGAACCCATCGCCGCCGCCAGCGATCAGCGTTCCCGCCTCTTTGGCGGAAAGCCCGAGCGGCGCGCAACCACCCGCTCCGCGCAGCCGCACGGCCGAATTCGGATTCTTCCTCGGGGACACAGTTCCTCCCCAGTCAAATTGCGCCATCGTGCCCGCCCCCATGGAAGAGGCGACAACCTGTTCCATCGGGCACCATGGTTACTTAGGGTCGAAACGATTAAGGATTGGATAACCATAAATCGGAAATGCAACCGAGTGCGGGCCACTGCATTCCTTGTCGCACAGCATCCGAAGATTGCCTCCGATTTGGCGGGGGAGCCGATCGCAGGGAAATTGCAGCAGAGGAGACCCTGACATGGCGCGCACGAGACCGATCGACACCGCTCCTGCGGACGGACGAAAGGTGAGGATCGTCTGGACGGACGCCGACGGACAGGAAAACGAATCGATCGGCCAGTACCGCTCGCTGGAGCGCATGCGCGCCACCGGAGGCGATTGGGACGAGGGCGACGCCGGCTGGTGGGTGTTCGTCGACGGCTCGACGCAGAAGAAGGTCTCGCCTCACGCCTGGATCAGCGGCGCGGACGAAGATGGGGAAGAGTAGCGCCCCAGGGCCAATCCTGCGTGGACCAATTGCCGGCGGCACACTGACCGGGTCGAGCCGCCTAAAGCGGGCTTGCGGATATCGTCCGAGCGGCTAGCCTGCGCGGGACAAAGCGCAAGGGGTCCGCATGCAAAAGGTGTTCGACGGCCACAACGACGTCCTGTTCCGTTTGTGGCGGCGGGCCAGAGAGGGTTTCGATCCGGTTTCCGAATTCATCGACGGTTCGCCGACGGGCCACATTGACTTGCCGCGGTCGAGGGCCGGCGGCTTTGCCGGTGGGTTCTGCGCCATCTACATCCCCTCCGATGACTTGCATTTCGCGCCGCCCGGCCCGGACGGCACTTACGATACGCCGCTGCCCAAGCCGCTGGAGCGCGCCGCCTCGCTCGATATCGCAATGGAATACATGTCGATCGCCGCGAGGCTGGAACGCGCCGGCGGCTGGCGGATCTGCTGCTCGACGCAAGAGATCGAGGACGCGATGGATGACGATGCCTTCGCCGCCGTGCTTCACATGGAGGGCTGCGAGGCGATCGGCGCGGACCTGACGGCGCTCGACGTCTTCTATGCGGCCGGCCTGCGTTCGCTCGGACCGGTCTGGAGCCGCACCAACATCTTCGGCCACGGCGTTCCATTCTCCTTTCCAAAAAGTCCCGACACCGGACCGGGCCTGACGGATGCCGGCAAGGAACTCGTCAAGGCCTGCAACCGGCTCGGCATCATGATCGACCTGTCGCACATCACCGAAAAAGGTTTTTGGGACGTCGCCGCGATTTCCGACCAGCCGCTGGTCGCCACCCATTCCAATCCGCACGCGCTGGTGCCGGTCGCCCGCAACCTGACCGACAAGCAGCTCGCGGCGATCCGCGAGAGCAACGGCGTCGTCGGGCTGAACTTCGCCGTCACCATGCTGCGCGCCGACGGGCGCGAAAGCGCCGACACGCCGATTTCCGACATGGTCCGGCACATCGATTACCTCGTCGACAAGCTCGGCATCGACGGCGTGGCGATCGGATCGGACTTCGACGGCGCGCTGGTGCCGGGCGAAATCGCCGACGCGGCGGGCACCAACAAGCTCGTTGCCGGACTGCGGAGCGCCGGCTATGCTGATTTGGAACTCGGCAAGATATGCCGTGGGAACTGGCTCAGGATCCTCCGCTCCGCATGGCGCGAACAGGCTTGAGACGGTTCAGCAAGAACCGAAAAAGGGGAAAAGAAACATGCTGATGGACAAGATCAACAGGCGCGTTGCGATGCTTCTGGGCGGCGCCGCACTTTCGGCGGCGATGATGGCGGGCATGCCGGCCTATGCCGACACGCCGGCGGACACGCTGGTCCAGGCCTGGGCGTTCGACGACATGATCTCGCTCGATCCGGCCGAGGCGTTCGAGCTTTCCACCGGCGAGATCACCGGCAATACCTATGACATGCTGGTGCGCCTCGACGCCAACGACACCACCAAGGTGGTCGGTGGCATCGCCGAAAGCTGGACCGTCTCCGACGACGGCCTGACCTACACCTTCAAGCTGAAGCCTGACCTGAAGTTCGCCTCCGGCAATCCGATCACGGCGGAAGACGTCGCCTGGTCGTTCGAGCGTGCCGTCAAGCTGAACAAGAGCCCGGCCTTCATCATCCAGCAGTTCGGCCTCACCGGCGACAACGTCGCGGAAAAGGCCAAGTCCGCCGACCCATCGACCTTCGTCTTCACCGTCGATAAGGCCTACGCGCCGAGCTTCGTGCTGAACTGCCTGACCGCCACCGTCGGCGCCGTCGTCGACAGCAAGACCGTCAAGGAGCACGTCGCCGCCGTCACGCCGAGCGACGAGTACAAGTTCGACAATGATTTCGGCAATGGCTGGATGAAGACCGGCTATGCCGGCTCCGGCCCCTACAAGACCCGCGAATGGCGCGCCAACGAGGTCGTCGTGCTGGAGCGCAACGACAATTATTACGGCACCAAGGGCAATCTCGCCCGCGTGATCTATCGCCACGCTAAGGAAAGCGCCACCCAGCGCCTGATGCTGGAAAAGGGCGACGTGGACGTCGCCCGCAACCTGCAGCCCGGCGACATCGACGCCGTCAGCAAGAACCCCGACCTGGCGATCACCGCGACGCCGAAGAGCACGGTTTATTTCTTCAGCTTCAACCAGAAGAACCCGAACCTCGCCAAGCCGGAAGTGCGCGAGGCGTTCAAGTACCTGGTCGACTACGACGCGCTCGGCGATACGTTGCTGCGCAATATCGGCTCCATGCACCAGAACTTCCTGCCGAAGGGCATTCTCGGGGCGCTCGACGACAAGCCCTACAAGCTCGACATCGCCAAGGCCAAGGAACTGCTCGCCAAGGCAGGCCTGCCGGACGGTTTTTCGATCACCATGGACGTGCGCAGCACGCAGCCCGTCACCGGCGTCGCCGAATCGCTCCAGCAGAACGCCGCGCAGGTCGGCATCAAGATCGAGATCATCCCCGGCGACTTCAAGCAGGTGCTGACAAAATTCCGCGCCCGCACGCACGAAGCCTATATCGGCCAGTGGGGTGTCGATTACTGGGACCCGAACTCCAATGCGGAAACCTTCGGCATCAACCCGAACAACGCCGACGATTCGATGAACAAGACGCTCGCCTGGCGCAACGCATGGGACGTGCCGGCCGACATCCAGGACGAGGCCAAGGCGGCGCTGCTGGAACGCGATGCGACCAAGCGCGCGGAAATGTACGCCGACCTTCAGCGGAAGGTGCGCGAGACCGGCCCGTTCGTGTTCCTCTGGCAGGAGACCGAAGTCGCAGGCCTGCGCAAGAATATCCAGAACTTCAAGCTCGGCCCGACCTTCGACACCAATTTCGTCGGGCCCGTGACCAAGTAGCGAACCGGAAAGCCCGGTTTATTGGCGAACGTCGCGACAACGATCGAAACGCGGCGGAGGCGTAAAGGCGCCTCCGCCGTGCTGTCCGCCATTGTCCGCTTCATTGTCGTCGGCATCGTCACCTTCTTCGGCCTGCTGACGGTCACCTTCTTCATCGGCCGCGTCGTGCCGATCGATCCCGTCCTGGCAATCGTCGGCGACCGGGCATCCGCAAGCGCGGTGGCCGCCGCGCGCCAGCAATACGGGCTCGACCTGCCGCTCTGGCAGCAATACGGGCTCTATCTGAAGAAGGCGCTGACCGGCGACTTCGGCACCTCGGTTCTGTCCAGCAACCCCGTCATGCAGGACATCCTTCGGGTGTTTCCGGCGACGCTGGAACTCGCCACCGCGGGCACGCTGATCGGCCTCGTTTTCGGCATCCCGCTCGGCGTTCTGGCGGCGGTCAAGCGCGACAGCCTGATCGACCAGGTGGTGCGCGTGATCGGCCTGATCGGCTACTCCATTCCGATCTTCTGGCTCGGCCTCATGGGCCTTTTGATCTTCTACGCAAAACTCGACTGGGTGTCCGGCCCCGGCCGCATCGACATCGCCTACGAATACACCTTTACCCCGATCACCGGCCTCTTCCTGTTCGACGCGGCGATCCAGGGCGAATGGGGCGCCTTCGCCGACATCTTCAGCCACATCGTCCTGCCCGCCTCGCTGCTCGGCTATTTCTCGATGGCCTATATCAGCCGCATGACGCGCTCCTTCATGCTGAACGAGCTGGCGCAGGAATACATCACCGCCGCCCGCGCCAAGGGCTTGAGCGAAACCCGCATCATCTGGGGCCACGCGCTCCGCAACGCCGCCGTGCCGCTGGTCACCGTGATTGCGCTCTCCTACGCGACGCTGCTCGAAGGCTCGGTGCTGACCGAGACGATCTTCGCCTGGCCGGGCATCGGCATGTACCTCACCAACTCGCTGCAGAACGCCGACATGAACGCCGTGCTCGGCGGCACCATCGTCATCGGCGCCGTGTTCATCGGGCTGAACCTGTTCGCCGACCTGCTCTACCGTCTGCTCGATCCGAGGACGCTGTCGTGAGCGGCAATACGATAAGCCGCCGCGACTGGCTGCTGAGCGAGCGCCCGCAGTCGCGGCTCCAGGCGCGTCTCGGCCGCGCCTACATGACCTGGCGGCGTTTTTCCGCCAATCGGCTCGCGCTGATCGGCCTGGCAATCATCGTCATTCTGCTGTTGCTCGCCGCTTTCGCCGAGCTGATCGCGCCCTACCCACCGACCGTCGGCGATTTGCGCCAGGGCCTGCTGCCGCCGAGTGCCCAGCATTGGTTCGGCACCGACGACCAGGGCCGCGACATCTTCTCGCGCGTCGTCTACGGCTCGCGCCTGACGCTGTACGTCATCGTGCTGGTGGCCATCATCGCCGCGCCCGTCGGCCTGATCGTCGGCACGGTCGCCGGTTACGCCGGCGGCTGGACGGATGTGGTTCTCACCCGCATCACCGACATTTTTCTCGCCTTTCCGAAACTGATCCTGGCGCTGGCCTTCGTCGCCGCCCTTGGCCCCGGCATCGAGAATGCCGTCATCGCCATCGCAATCACCTCATGGCCGCCCTACGCCCGCATCGCCCGCGCCGAGACGCTGACGGTGCGCAACTCCGACTACATATCCGCCGTCCGCCTGATGGGCGCCTCGCCCTGGCGGATCGTGCTCCGCCACATCATGCCGCTCTGCATCTCCTCGCTGATCGTCAGGGTGACGCTCGACATGGCCGGCATCATCATCACCGCCGCCGGCCTCGGCTTCCTCGGCCTCGGCGCGCAGCCGCCGCTGCCGGAATGGGGCGCCATGATCGCGTCCGGCCGGCGCTTCATCCTCGACCAGTGGTGGGTGGCCGCCATGCCGGGCGCCGCGATCCTCATCGTCAGCCTCGGCTTCAACCTGCTCGGCGACGGCCTGCGCGACGCGCTCGACCCGCGAGGCAGCCGCCAATGACGCTGCTCGCCGTCGAGGACCTTTCCGTCCGCTTTCCCACCCGGACAGGCGTCATCGAGGCCGTGCGCGGCATCTCCTTCTCGGTGGGCCGCGAACGGCTGGCGATCGTTGGCGAATCCGGGTCGGGCAAGTCGCAGACCGGCCGCGCCATCCTTGGCCTCACCCCGCCGCATGCCGAAGTCACGGCCAAGCGCCTGGAATTCGACGGCATCGACCTGCTGACCGTCCCCGCGCGCACGCGCCGCGACCTGCGCGGAAAACGCATCGCCATGATCCTGCAGGATCCGAAATATTCGCTGAACCCGGTGATGCGCATAGGCCGCCAGATCGTCGAGGCGCTCCGCGCCCACGAAAACGTCGGCACGCGCGAGGCGCGCGAGCGCACGCTGGACATGCTGGCCGCCGTGCAGATTCGCGACCCCGCGCGCGTCTTCGATCTTTATCCGCACGAGGTTTCCGGCGGCATGGGCCAGCGCGCCATGATCGCCATGATGCTGATCGCCGGTCCCGAACTGCTCATCGCCGACGAGCCGACATCGGCGCTCGACGTGACGGTGCAGCTCGACATCCTCGCCATCCTCGACCGGCTGGTCGCCGATCGCGGCATGGGCCTGATCTTCATCTCGCACGATCTTCGGCTGGTCTCGTCCTTCTGCGACCGCGTCATCGTCATGTATGCCGGCCGCATCGTCGAGGAGATCGCCGCGGCCGACCTGTCCCGCGCAAAACATCCCTACACGCAGGGACTGCTGAACTGCATGCCGCGCATCGACCACGACCGGCACCCGCTGCCGACGCTCGACCGTCGGCCGGAATGGCTGCTTTGACCGCCGCGCTCGACATATCGGACCTCGTCGTCACCTATGACGGGTTCCGCGCGCTGGACGGCGTCGGCCTGACGGTTCGGCCGGGCGAATCCTTCGGCCTCGTCGGCGAGTCCGGCTCGGGCAAATCGACGGTGCTCCGTGCCATCGCCGGACTGGCTCCCGTCGAAAGCGGAAGCATCGCCGTCGAAGGCGTCCCCGTCGGCAGGCGCCGCGACAAGGCATTCTATCGCCGCGTCCAGATGGTCTTCCAGGACCCTTATGGCTCGCTGCACCCGCGCCAGACCGTCGACCGGCTGCTGGCCGAGCCCCTGGCGATCCACGGTTTTGCCGATGCCGAACGCCGCATCCTGCGTGCGCTGGACGAGGTCGGCCTGGGTTCGGGTTTCCGCTTCCGCTATTCGCACCAGCTTTCCGGCGGCCAGCGGCAGCGCGTCGCCATCGCCCGCGCGCTCATCCTTGAGCCGTCCATCCTGCTGCTCGACGAGCCGACTTCCGCCCTCGACGCCTCGGTCCAGGCGGAGGTGCTCAACCTCCTCGAGCAGATCAGGCGCGACCGCAAGCTGACCTACCTGATGGTGAGCCACGACCTGGCCGTCATCGCCCATATGTGCGACCGGCTGATGGTGATGCGCGGCGGCAAGACGGTCGAGGCGCTCGCGGCGGGCGACCTTGCCTCCCGCAATGCCCACGAGCCCTATACGCAGCGGCTGCTGACCGCCAGCGAAGGCTTCGTGCGCGACGCTAGCGCGGCCGCCGGCGAGGCCTGAAGAATTTTCTTTTTTGCGATGCAACCAAGTTCCCCGCCGCGCATTGTCGGCGCAGGTGAGATTTTTCGGCCCCTCCCGAACCGCTCACCATCGGAAAGCCGCCTTCCCCCCAGGCGGCTTTTTCCGGGAGCGGATTTGTAAGGCTCCTGAACAGGTTCCGGCTTCGCCAACAGACGGCGGCCCCGTATGATCCGTGGACCAAGACGCGAACCTCCGCATTTTGGCTGAGCGTCCGCCCTCCCTCACTCCCCTGCCGGACATCTCTCTCCCATTCTTCATGCTATCGGATTCACAGATTTCACAGTCGGGTTTCGACCCGACTGTGAAATCTGTGAATCCGATAGGTCTCTTTACGGGGAGAAGTTGCCAGCGGGCAGATGACGGGCGGTGCCAGCCGTCAAGGTTGGGCGGCCCGCTCAGCACAATGGAATTGCAGCGAAAATCTCATCCCACCGGCCACGCATGACGACCTCCGTCCCTATCGCCCAGCATTATTTTTCCTCGATTTCTCCCCGCCCCTCCCGCCCTGCGCGATAATCCCATCAGCCTGTGTCGGGAAAGGAAACGGCTGTGCTGGCGATGGACTGGAATGCGGCGATCGAGAAGAACCGGGAGGCATTGAAGCGCATCCTCGCCATGCTCGTCGCCATGGCCGGGCTGGCTGCCGGAGCCAGGGTGGACGCCGGTGCCGGATATGACGCCGGGCAGCCTGGCGCTGGCGAGCCTGGCGCTGGGGGACAGTTTTTTTTGTTTCCGCAGAAGGGCGCTGCCGCTTCAAGGCGGGCGCGGGCGGAAAAAAATAAACTGTCCCCGGCACTGACCCTGCCCCGCCGTCTCCACCGCGCCATCCTCAGACTGCTGCGTCCGGCAGAGGCAGCGGCGCGCCGCCTGATCATCGTGGCGGCGCGCGGGCTGGTGGTGACCCTGCCGCCGCTGCGACCCCGAAAACCGAAACCGAAAAACCCTGAACCGCTGCTGCGCGGCTTCGGCATCGCCGTCACCCTGTCGCGCGACGATCTCAGGCGTGCCGCGGCCGCCAGGCGGGCCGCGGAAATCCGCGCCGCCCGCCCGAAACGGCTCAGCCTGCCGCTGCTCGATCCGCTGCGAGACCCGTTCCGCGTCCAGCGCCGCTATCAGCCCGCGCACAGCGTGCCGCGCATCCTGTTTCCCGGCGTGGCCGATCCATCTTCCTTCCCGCGACCGCCATCGCCTCGCGATCCTATAAACGCGGCGCGTCTGGCCCTCCGACTTGAAGCGCTGGCTGCCGCGCTGGACGACCTGCCGGGCCAGGCAAGACGTTTTGCCCGCTGGAAGGCACGGCGCGACGCGGCACTCGCGCGAGACAAGGACGCAGGCAAAGCAGGTACACAAACCGCAAGCCGTGGCGCGGCCAGTTCGCACAGCAAAGGTCGCCGCGCGAATTGGATCCGCCTCAGTCCGTTGAAACCCGGCCGGCCGCCCGGTTGGAGCCGAAAACCCACCCATGACGTCCACGAGGTGTTGGACGTGGTCCATGGGCTTGCCATGTGGGCGCTGGAGCCTGCCGACACGTCATGACGCCATACTGCCCGGCGCCGCAAACGCAGGCATCGACGGCCGGCGCGAATTTTTCGCGGCGCGGCGACGATCCCTGCTGTCGGAAAATGCCATTGCCCAACCTCGGCGAAGGCGGCCAAACCTGCCTGACACCCGTCGATTGCCCTTCCGCCTCGCGCGACGTTGCATAGCTACTGCTTAACCACCGCATGGCCGGCCGGCATCGGGGCTCTTTCGCAAATGCGAAAAATCCGTTAAGAGGCCGCCAAACGAAACGTGGCGCCGTGTGCATGCGCCGCAGCTCTCCCGAGTCAGGATTAAATGAAACTTCGCAATATCGCGATCATCGCGCACGTTGACCACGGCAAGACGACCCTGGTCGATGCCCTGCTGAAGCAGTCCGGTTCCGTCCGCGACAACCAGCGTGTCGCCGAAAGGGCGCTCGATTCCAACGATCTGGAAAAGGAGCGCGGCATCACCATCCTCGCCAAGGCCACCTCGGTCGAGTGGAAGGATACCCGCATCAACATCGTCGACACCCCCGGCCACGCCGATTTCGGCGGCGAGGTGGAGCGCATATTGAACATGGTCGACGGCGCCATCGTGCTGGTCGACGCGGCCGAAGGCCCTATGCCGCAGACAAAATTCGTGGTCGGCAAGGCGCTGAAGGTCGGCCTGCGTCCGATTGTCGCCATCAACAAGATCGACCGGCCCGACGCCCGTCATGTCGAGGTGGTCAACGAGGTGTTCGACCTGTTCGCCGCGCTCGACGCCACCGACGAGCAGCTCGATTTCCCGATCCTCTACGGCTCCGGCCGCGACGGCTGGCTGGCCGAGGCTCCCGAAGGCCCGAAGGAAGACGGTCTCGCGCCGCTCTTCGATCTTGTGCTGAAGCATGTTCCCGAGCCGAAGGTCGGGGCCGGCCCGTTCCGCATGATCGGCACCATTTTGGAAGCCAACCCGTTTCTCGGCCGCATCATCACCGGCCGCATCGAAAGCGGCTCGATCAAGCCGAACCAGGCCGTGAAGGTGCTGCACCACGACGGCGCGCTGCTGGAGAACGGCCGCATCTCGAAAATCCTCGCCTTCCGCGGCCTCGAGCGCCAGCCGATCGAGGATGCCAGCGCCGGGGACATCGTCGCCATCGCCGGCCTGTCGAAGGGCACCGTCGCCGACACGTTCTGCGATCCGGCCGTCATCGAGCCTCTTCCGGCCCAGCCGATCGACCCGCCGACCGTCACCATGTCCTTCCTCGTCAACGATTCGCCGCTGGCCGGCACCGAGGGCGACAAGGTCACCAGCCGCGTCATCCGCGACCGCCTGCTGCGCGAGGCCGAAGGCAATGTCGCGTTGAAGATCGAGGAGTCGGCCGACAAGGATTCCTTCTACGTCTCCGGCCGTGGCGAGCTTCAGCTTGCCGTCCTGATCGAGACGATGCGCCGCGAGGGTTTTGAGCTCGCCGTGTCGCGGCCGCGCGTCGTCATGAAGAAGGACGACAGCGGCCAGTTGCTCGAACCCATCGAGGAAGTCGTCATCGACGTCGACGAAGAGCATTCCGGCGTCGTCGTGCAGAAGATGAGCGAGCGCAAGGGCGACATGGTCGAGCTTCGCCCGTCCGGCGGCAACCGCCAGCGCCTCGTGTTCCACGCGCCGACGCGCGGCCTGATCGGCTACCAGTCGGAGCTGCTCACCGACACGCGCGGCACCGCCGTCATGAACCGCCTGTTCCACGCCTATGAGCCCTACAAGGGCGAACTGCCGGGCCGAACCAACGGCGTGCTGATCTCCAACGAACAGGGCGAGTCGGTCGCTTATGCGCTCTGGAATCTTGAGGATCGCGGCCCGATGGTCATCGATCCTGGCGTCAAGGTTTATCAAGGCATGATCATCGGCATCCACAGCCGCGACAATGACCTCGAGGTCAACGTCCTCAAGGGCAAGAAGCTCACCAACATCCGCGCCGCCGGCAAGGACGAGGCCGTGCGCCTCACCCCGCCGGTGCGCATGACGCTGGAGCGCGCGCTGGCCTGGATCGAGGACGACGAGCTTGTTGAGGTCACGCCCAAGACCATCCGGCTGCGCAAGCTCTATCTCGATCCCAACGAGCGCAAGCGCTTCGAGAAGCAGAAGATCAGCGGCGCGGCTTAAGGTCTCTGCCCCGTCCGAGGTGTCGGGACACAGATAGCCATCCGTCTTCGTGCAATATCGTTTGATAGTCCATGGCGCCGTGCACTACATGGACTATCCCGATGCGATCGTCTGTCATCCGGTAGATGATCAGATGGTTCCGGTGCACCTTTCGGCGGATCTGCCGGTGCTCGAAACCGGCCAGCAGAGCGTTCGCATGGGGCCGCTCTTTGATCTCGCGAAAGCGTTCGCGCAATTGTGCGGTCATTCCCAGCGCCGCGCGTGGGCTGTCCTGCGCAATGTAGTCAGGGATCCGGGCGATTTCTTCCCTGGCGGTGCCAGAGACGACCAGTCTCATTCGCCAGCCATGAGGCGATATTTCTGCTCGAGACGGTCGAGAAAGACTTCCGCGTCCTGGATGTCTCCGGCATCGGCGGAGGCAATGCCACGTTCGATGGCTTCATGCACGGAACGGAGCCGCGCTTCGCGTTCCTGAACGAGCCGCACGCCTTCCCGAAGCACTTCGCTTTTGGAATGATAGCGCCCGGAAGAAACCAGCTCCGTCACCGCCTTTTACAAGGTTTCACCGAGTTCCGCACTGATTGCCATCGCACACGTCCCGACAGTCACCACTTCCATAACTATTATTGGTGCATCGGCTGCGGCATTCAAGAGGCGCTGTTACGCCGCCAGCGCCTCGCGCAAATTCTCGATGATGTAGGCTTGGTCCTCGGCTTCGAGGTAGGCGTGCATGGGCAGGCTGAACACGTCCTGCGCGACGCGGTCGCTGACCGGCAGTCCGTTGCCGGCCACCGGGAAATGTTTGTAGGCCGTCTGCCGGTGCAGCGGCTTCGGATAATAGACCGCCGTCGGTATGCCCTTGTCCTTCAGCCGCCCGAGCACCGTGTCGCGGTCCCTGCCCGGCGCGCGAACCGTATACTGCGCCCAGGTCGACACGCAGCCCTCCAGCACCTTCGGCACGATGGCGACGTCCGAAAGCCCGTCATTGTACGTGCCTGCAATCCGGTTGCGCGCCTCGATCTCATCCGCAAAGATCGCCAGCTTCTCGATCAGGATCGCCGCCTGCAGCGTGTCGAGACGGCCGTTCATGCCGATGCGGACGTTGTCGTATTTATCGGTGCCCTGGCCATGCACCAGCAGCGAGCGGATCACGGCGTTGGTCTCGTCGTCGTCGACGAAGATGGCGCCGCCGTCGCCATAGGCACCGAGCGGTTTTGCCGGGAAGAAGCTGGTCGCGGTCATTTCACCGATGGTACCGACCTTGCGCCCGCGATAGGTGCCGCCAAAACCCTGCGCGGCGTCGCAGAGCAGCCACATGCCGGCTTCCGCCACGATCGGCTCGATGGCTTCATAGTCTGCCGGCTGGCCGAACAGGTCGACGGCGATGACGCCCGCCAGCGGCAGCCCGTCGCGTCTCGCCTGCTTGATGGCAAGTTTCAGGCTGGCCGGATCGAGGTTGAACGTGTCTTCAAGAATATCGATGAAATAGGGCACCGCGCCAAGCATGGCGACGACTTCCGCCGTCGCTGCGAAGGTAAAGCTTGGGCAGAATACCGCCTGGCCGGCGTTCAATCCCTTGGCCATGAGGCAAAGCGTCAGCGCGTCGGTACCGTTGGAACAGCCGATCGAATGTTTCACGCCGCAGAAGGCGCTGAGCGCCTTTTCGAACTCCGCCACTTCCGGGCCGAGAATGTAGGCGCCATGGGAGAGCACCCGCTGGATCGCCGCGTCGACCTTGTCCTTGATCCGCGCCTGCTGCGCGGGAAGATCGATGAAGCGGATCGGTTTTCTGGTCATGCGAAGCCCGGTGTCAAGATAATCGGCCGTCACGCCTTTGCCGGGCGCGCGGCGCATCCCGTATCGTTATTTCTCCGGCGAAGTCAAAACACACGCATTTTCAGGCCGATACGGAGCGTGTAGAAAAATCCGGCGCTGGCGAGCTCGCGATAGGGCGCCGAAAAGACGCACATGGGTTGCCTAGGCCTTCACGACCTTGGCCGACCGGATGCCCTTGCGTGCGCAGACATTGCGCGCGTCGACGACGAGCCGGCTGCTCCCGACCAGCGTTGCGTAATCGATCGCATCGTGGTCGGTGGCGATCAGCGCCAGATCGTAGCGTGCGAATGTCTCGGCATCGCCGACGACCGAGTTGCGGCCGGCAACTTCCGGATGCTCGCGGGTCATGGTGACCACCGGCACATGCGGGTCGAGATAGTCGACCTCCGCGCCGCGTTCCTCCAGCAGCCGGATCAGCGTCAGCCCGGGGCTTTCGCGGATGTCGCCGACATTCTTCTTGTAGGCGAGGCCGACCAGCAGCACCTTCGCGCCGTTCAGCCCCTTGGCGAAGCGGGCATTGAGCTCCTCGATGCAGACCGAAACGACATGACCCGGCATCGCCGTGTTGATCTCTCCCGCGAGTTCGACAAGCCGGGTCGGCATGTCGAACTCGCGCGCCTTCCAGGTCAAATAGAACGGATCGATCGGGATGCAGTGGCCGCCGAGACCCGGCCCGGGATAGAACGGCATGAAGCCGAAAGGCTTTGTCTTGGCAGCTTCGATCACCTCCCAGACGTCGATGCCCATCGCGCCGTAGATCAGCTTAAGTTCGTTGACCAACGCGATGTTGACGGCGCGAAAAATGTTTTCCGTTATCTTCACCGCCTCGGCGGTAGCCGTCGAGGAAACCGGCACGGTCTTGACGACGATCTGGTCGTAGAGCGCGACCGCTAGCTCCAGAGACGTGTTGTCGACGCCGCCCACCACCTTGGGGATCGACTGCGTGCCGTAGTCGGGATTGCCTGGATCCTCGCGTTCCGGGCTGAAGGCGACGAAGAAATTCGTTCCGCAGGTCAGGCCGCTCTTCTCGAGTTCGGGCACCAGGAGTTCGGTGGTCGTTCCTGGGTAGGTGGTCGATTCCAGCACGACGAGTTGGTTTGGCCTTAGGTTCGGCGCGATCGAGCGGACAGTGCCGGCGACGTAGGAGAGGTCCGGCTCGCGGTGCTTGGTGAGCGGCGTCGGCACGCAGATGATAATGGCATCGGCCTTGCTCAGCGCCGAAAAATCGCTCGTGCACATGAAGCGCCCATCAGCGATCCTGTCGACGAAAAAGCCCGCGTCGAACTGCTTGATGTATGCGATCCCCGCGTGAAGCATCCTGATCTTTTCGGGATCGATGTCGATGCCGAGCCCTGTGAAGCCGGCCTCGACGATAGCCTTGACCAAGGGCAGGCCGACATAGCCTAGCCCGATGACGGCGACTGTTGCCTGCCGGCTCTTGAACGCAGAGAGAAGGTCGGCGGCGTTTGCCGGATGCACTGTCAATCGAAGCCCCTGACGACCGATGGGTAGGCGCCTTCAATGATCGACTTGTCGGGCCAAGGCAAGTCCGCGAGCGGTGGCGAACCGCGGGCTGGCGCAGGCGACGAGCCGGTCCAGCCGTGAATTTTGACCGAAGAAACGTTGAGCCAGCCCGCTGCAGAACTGTGTTCCCCCATGCATTCAAGAACATTCCGGGCTATGTGTCGCGGCGGACGCAAATCGCAGCGGGAGAGAGAACCAAATGCATGTCATGATCATTGGCGGCGCCGGCATGGTCGGCCGCAAGTTCGCTGAGCGTCTTGCCCGGACCGGCGTCATCGGCAAATCGGCGATCGACCGGATGACGCTGGTCGACGTGGTCGAACCCACCGCGCCGAAGACCGCCGCCGAAGTCAGGACGATCGTGACGGATCTCTCGACGCCGGGCGAGAGCGAGAAGCTGGTCGCCATGCGGCCGGACCTGATCTTCCATCTCGCGGCCATCGTTTCCGGCGAGGCGGAGGCCGATTTCGACAAGGGATACCGGATCAACCTCGACGGCACGCGCTTTCTGTTCGAGGCGATCCGGCAGGAAGGCCTGCGCCAGCCCTACAAGCCGCGCGTCGTGTTCTCGTCCTCCATCGCGGTGTTCGGCGCACCCTTCCCGCAAGCCATTGGCGATGAATACTTCTCGACGCCGGCAACGAGCTACGGCACGCAAAAGGCGATCGGTGAACTTCTGCTTTCCGACTACAGCCGGCGCGGCTTCTTCGACGGCATCGGCATCCGCCTGCCAACCATCTGCATCCGGCCTGGCAAGCCGAACAAGGCCGCTTCCGGCTTCTTTTCCAATATCTTGCGCGAACCCCTGTCCGGCCAGGAGGCCGTTCTGCCGGTCTCGGAAAGTGTGCGCCACTGGTTCGCCAGCCCACGGGCGGCCGTGAATTTTCTGGAACATGCGGCGACGATCGATCTCGCGCCGCTCGCCCAAAGGCGGAACCTGTCGATGCCTGGACTTTCGGCGACGGTCGGCGAGGAGATCGAGGCGCTGCGCCGATTCGGCGGTGACAAGGCGGTTAAGCTCATCCGCCGAGAACCCGATGAAACCATTATCAAAATCGTCTCCGGCTGGGCCGAGAGGCTGGAAACGAGACGGGCCGAAGCGCTCGGATTCCGCGCCGAAACCTCCTTCGACGAGATTGTCCGCGCCCATGTCGAGGACGAACTCGGCGGTCAGGTTTGACACCCGCGGAACCGGATTGATGCGCCAAGCGGCCGAGCAGGGCAGGACCGTTCGCGCTTGATCGTCCCGCCGCGCCGCTTCTGGAAATTTACCGGACGGGCTGCGACCGGTCTGGCCGCTGATACCGATATCATGATAGGCGACATGGCGGCGTGGCCGACTTCAGGTTGGCATCGCGGCTGAGGGCAAATTGCTGAACTTGCCGTCTATCCTGACAGCGGCCTTTCGGCTTATACGACCGCACGTGTCCGCTTTATCCATGGCGGAGCTTTAGACCGATACGATTTCCCGAGGAGAGAGCCTGAGATGAAGTTGTTGCGTTACGGCCCGGCGGGCCAGGAGAAGCCTGGAATTCTAGACAAGGACGGCCGCATCCGCGACCTGTCGGGCAAGGTGTCCGACATCGCAGGCTCGACGCTGCTTCCGGAAGGCCTCGACGCCATCCGCGCCATCGACGTCTCCAGCCTGCCGCTGGTCGAGGGCAATCCGCGTCTCGGCGCCTGCGTCGCCGGCACGGGAAAATTCATCTGCATCGGCCTGAACTATTCCGACCACGCCGCCGAGACCGGCGCGACCGTTCCGCCGGAGCCGATCATCTTCATGAAGGCCACCTCGGCCATCGTCGGCCCGAACGATCCGGTCGAGATTCCGCGCGGCTCGCTGAAGACCGACTGGGAAGTCGAACTCGGCTTCGTCATCGGCAAGAAGGCGAAATACGTTTCCGAGGCCGAGGCGATGGACCATGTCGCCGGCTACTGCGTCATCAACGACGTTTCCGAGCGCGCCTTCCAGGCCGAACGCCAGGGCCAGTGGACCAAGGGCAAGTCCTGCGACACGTTCGGCCCGACCGGCCCGTGGCTGGTGACCGCCGACGAAGTCGCCGACCCGCAGAATTTGAAGATGCATCTCGAGGTCAACGGCAGGAAATTCCAGGACGGCTCGACCAAGACCATGGTCTACGGCGTGCGCTACCTCGTCTCCTACCTGTCGCAGTTCATGAGCCTGCAGCCCGGCGACATCATCTCCACCGGCACCCCACCCGGCGTCGGCCTCGGCCAGAAGCCGAACATCTTCCTCAAGGCCGGCGACGTCGTTACGCTGGGCATCGAGGGCCTGGGCGAACAGCGCCAGGAGTTCTACCAGGGCTAACCAAAGCCCAAGGAGGTACAGCTTGCACGACAGCGGCTCGATCGAACTCGCCTTCGGGCGCGGAACCCTGGCGCTGTCGCTGCCGGCCGGCGCGGAACCGACCGTTCTGCGCAAGGCCGCCTTGCCGAAACTCGCCGACAATGGCGCCGCCATCCGCGGTGCTTTCGACAATCCGGTCGGTTCGCCGCCGCTTTCCGAACTCGTCAAGGGCCGCAAGAGCGCCTGCATCCTGATCTGCGACATCACCCGGCCGGTACCCAACCGGCTGTTCCTGCGGCCGATGATCGAGACGATGATTGCCGGCGGCATTCCCGCCGAGCGCATCGACGTGCTGGTTGCCACCGGTCTGCACCGCCCCAACGAGGGCGCGGAACTGGCGGAACTGGTCGGCGATCCCTGGGTGCTGGAGACCGTGCGGGTCACCAACCATTTCGCCCGCGACGAGCATGACCATGTCGACCTCGGCAAGACGGCGACGCGCGGTACGCCGGTTCGCATCAACCGGCTGTTCGTCGACGCGGATCTGCGCATCGCCACCGGGCTGGTCGAGCCGCATTTCATGGCCGGCTGGTCCGGCGGCCGAAAGGTCGTGGCGCCCGGCGTCGCCGGCCAAGAGACGATCCGCACGTTTCATTCGGCCCGCTTCATGGAAGACCCGCTTGCCGTGCAGTGCAACCTGGTCGGCAACCCGCTGCACGAGGAGCAGCTTCAGATCGTCCGCATGGTCGGCGAGATCTATGCGCTGAACACCGTGTTGGACGAGGAACGCGACCTCGTCTGCGTCACCTTCGGCGAGATCATCGCCAGCCACCTCGCGGCCGTCGATTTCGTCTCGGACGCAACCTGCGTAAAAGTGCCGCGCCGCTTCAAGACCGTGGTCACCTCCTCGGCCGGCTATCCGCTGGACAAGACTTATTACCAGACGATCAAGGGGATGGTGACGCCGATCGACATCCTTGAGCCTGGCGGCACGCTGATCATCGCCTCTGAGTGCTCCGAAGGTTTTGGCAGCCACGAATTCCGGCGGGCGCAGGAACGGTTGGTCGAGCTCGGCCCCGAGCGTTTCCTGGCAACGCTGTCGGCCAAGACCCTGGCCGACATCGACGAGTGGCAGACGGAAATGCAGTTGAAGACGATGCGCGTCGGCAAGATCCAGCTCTACACCACCGGCCTCGACAAAGAGGAACGTCGCATCACCGGCGTCGAACTGGTGCCGTCGCTCGACGCGGCCATCGCCGAGAGTGTCGCCCGCCATGGCGACGGCGCGGTGGCGGTCATTCCGGAAGGCCCCTACGTCATCCCGGTGCACGGACAGGCGGCGTGAAAACCATCCACCTCGATGCCGTCGGCGGGATCGCCGGCGACATGTTCGTGGCGGCAATGCTCGATGCCTTTCCGGAGTTGAAAGAGCGCGTTCTGGCCGACGGGGCGGCGGTGCTGCCGCCTGAGGCGGGAAATATCCGGCTTGCTGAAGGCGAGAGCGGCGGTATCGCAGTGCTGCGGTTTGGCCTGACTGCGGAGAGTCCGACTGCTCAAGCGCATGAGACAATCGCGCACGGAGTTACCCCCACCCCTAACCCCTCCCCACAAGGGGGAGGGGAATCCGGCGATGCTTCCGCTGACAGCCAATCGTCCACGGCTTTGCTCGACATCGCGGCCGCAGGGTCCCCCTCCCCCTTGTGGGAAGGGGCTAGGGGTGGGGGTGCCGCGCATGCCCACAAACATGCCCACCATGATCATGCGCACACCGACCACGATCATTCGCACGACCATCACCCGCATGCGCACGACCACCACGTGGGAGACGGCGGTTTTCGCGACATGGTGGCGCGCATCGAGGCGGCACCGCTGCACCCAGGTACCGCCACGCATGCAATCGCCATCCTGACCATCATCGCCGAGGCCGAAGCGGCCATCCACAAGGTGCCGCTCGCGAACGTGCATTTCCACGAGCTCGCCGATTGGGATTCTCTGCTCGATGTGACCTGCGCCGGCAGCATCGCCGCGGCCCTCGAAGGCTCGACCTGGAGCGTTTCCGACCTGCCTCGCGGCGGCGGGCTGGTGCGGACGGCACACGGCCTGCTTCCGGTGCCGGCTCCGGCGACCGCGGCGATTCTGAAAGGTTTCGACTGGCGCGACGACGGCATCGCCGGCGAGCGTGTCACGCCGACCGGCGCGGCGATCCTCAAACATCTGGTTGATCCCGGGAAACCGCAGGCCGCCGGCCGGCTGGCTGCTTTAGGCACAGGAGCGGGCACGAAAAAACTGCCGGGCATGCCGAACGTTTTGCGCGCGCTCGTCTTCGAGCACGCGGAACGCCTCTGTTCCGACAGAGTCGCGGTGATCGAATTCGAAGTCGACGACATGACCGGCGAGGAGATCGGCGTCGCCACCGACCGCCTGCGCGGTATCGCCGGCGTGCTCGACGTATCGATCAGCCAGCGTTACGGCAAGAAAGGCCGGCCGATGAGCGCGTTTCATCTGCTGGCACGGCCGGACGTTTCGGACTCAGTGGCCGAGCGCTGTTTCGCCGAGACCTCGACCATTGGCTTGCGCCTGCGTGAAGAGCCGCGCCTCGTGTTGCCGCGCGAGAGCATGATGGTCGCCGGCGTGTCGATCAAAACCGTCGCACGCCCCGGCGGCCGAACAGCCAAGGCCGAAAGCGATGCTTTGATGGGCGACAGCCTTGCTGAGCGGCGCGCGCAGAAGCGTCAGGCGGAGGCCGGCGATGGTTGAGGCTCCCGACCGCTTGGCGGAAAGGCTGGGCCGCTTCGATGCGCTCGCCGTCGCGGTCAGCGGCGGCGTCGATTCCATGACGCTGGCGACTTTCGCCCACCGGCTTGGCCGGCCTTCGGTCATGGTCATTCACGCCGTCTCCCCGGCGGTGCCGCAAGAGGCGACCGAGCGCGTGCGCGCGCTTGCGACTGCCGAAGGCTGGCAGTCCGTCGTCACCGGGGCCGGCGAATTCGACGACCCGCGCTATCGCGACAATCCGGCCAACCGCTGCTATTTCTGCAAGACCAATCTTTATGACCGCATCCGCGACCTCACCCCGCATGTCATCGCCTCCGGCGCCAACCTCGACGATCTCGGCGACTACCGGCCTGGCTTGCTGGCGGCGGCGGAGCGGGACGTCGTGCATCCGTTCGTCGAAGCGGAAATGACCAAGGCGGACGTGCGCTCGCTGGCGCGGCGGCTCGGTCTGGCCGACATCGCCGAGCTTGCCGCGCAACCCTGCCTCGCCAGCCGCGTCGAGACCGGCATCGCCATCGATGCCGCCGACTTGGCGTTCGTCGAAAGCACCGAACGCAGGCTCGCGGCGTCGGCTGACAGAGGTGCGACGCTGCGTTGCCGCATTACCCATGACGGTGTGGCGCTCGAACTCGGGGACGACGCGCTACCGAGGCGGGCGGAACTGGAGAAAATCGTCACGGCGCTGTGCGCGGAAAGCGGACGACGTTTTGCCGGCACGCGCGCTTACAGCCGCGGTTCGATGTTCGTCCGGCCATGAGCGACGATTTCGAGATGGACTGGCAGCGCGACGCGCGGACCGGCGTGCCGGAAGCGGTTCTATGCGGCCACAAGAGCATGGCGCAGATCGAAGCGATCGTTGCCATGGCGCATGCCGGCGGAAAGCGCCTGCTGCTCACACGTCTCGACGAGGCGGGCTTCGCTGCCCTCGGCGGGGAGACCGGCAAACTGCTCGACTACGATCCTCTGTCGCGCACGGCGGTCCTGGGCGGAGGCGTGCCGCTGGCCGCCACCGGCGTCGGCATCGTCGCCGCCGGCACCTCCGACCTGCCTGTGGCGCGCGAGGCCGCACGCGCGCTTGCCTTTTGCGGTCACGAGTCGCCGATCATCGCCGATGTCGGCGTGGCCGGCCTGTGGCGGCTAACCTCGCGGCTGGAGGAAATCCGCCGCTTCCGCGTCGTCATCGCGGTAGCGGGCATGGAGGGGGCATTGTTCAGCGTGCTGGCTGGACTGGCCGCGGCCCCGGTCATCGCCGTGCCGGCCTCGGTCGGCTACGGCGTCGCCGCCGGCGGCCGCGTCGCGCTGGATGCGGCACTCGCCAGTTGCTCGCCGGGCATCGTCACCGTCAACATCGACAATGGGTTCGGCGCAGCAGCAGCAGCGATCAAGATGCTGGGAATGCGCGAAAGAGCACCAGCTTCGCTGTAAGCCGCTACAGGCCGGGCGCCTTGCCCAGCCTGGTGTTCCCTGCTTCCGGCCGAAAAGCGGTAAGTTGATTACAACACTCCGGCCAGCAGGCCGACGCCGGTTACCGCCGCAAGGCCGCCGGCCGAGCGGACGACGACTTGGCCATAACGTTCGCTGCCTTTCCCGATCAGCAGCCCGATACCGATGCCAATGACATGCAGCAGCACCGTGGCGATCATGAAGCCGGCGGCATAAGCAACACCAGCGGCGTCCTCCGGCATTTCCGCGCCATGCGCGTGGCCATGGAACATCGCGAACAGGCCGACGAGCCCCATAGCCGCCGCGACCGGAGCTTTGACACCGAGCGCCACGACGGCGCCGAGCACGACCACCGAAAGCGCAATGCCGGTCTCGACATAGGGCACCTCGACGCCGGTCCCGCCGAGCAGGCCGCCTAGCGCCATGACGGCAACGAAGCTCGCCGGCACCAGCCATAGCGCCCGCCTTCCGAGTTGCCAGGCGAACAGGCCGACCATGGTCATCGCCAGAATATGGTCCGGGCCGGAAAGCGGATGGCTGAAGCCGTGCAGGAAGCCGCTCGTGTCACCGACGCCGGTATGCGCCAACGCAGCCGACGGGAGGAAAATGAGCGTCGCGGCGAGGCCGCGCATTACCGTGATGCCGAGTTTCATGCAGCAGTCCCCATTTCAAATCCCCCCGGATCATTGGTGGCATTTTCAGGCACGGGAGGAAACAGAAAATCGGCGGATGCCGCATCGTGGAACGGGAGCATCGAAGACAAAATGCACGCATTGCGCGAATGGCTCTTTACAGGATAAAATTCTTAGTTGCATAATCCTAGGATGCAAGCAGCGAGAGCAATCCAGAACGATCCGAGGCCGCAGTCACGCCGTCTGGAGCTTGTATGGGTCGGCAAGGAGAAGCGGCGGCGGCCGGAACCGCGAATCCTGATCGAAAACCCTGCGCTTGCCATCGACTCCTATGTCACGGAAAACCGTCTCATCCACGGCGACAATTTGCTGGCGCTAAAGGCGCTGGAAGCGGAGTTCACCGGCAAGGTGAAATGCGTCTTCATCGACCCGCCCTACAATACCGGCAGCGCCTTCGCGCATTACGATGACGGGCTGGAGCACTCCATCTGGCTTGGCCTGATGCGCGACCGGCTGGAGATCATCCGCCGGCTGCTGTCCGAGGACGGCTCGCTGTGGATCTCCATCGACGACAACGAGGCGCATTATCTCAAGGTGCTCTGTGACGAGATTTTCGGACGGCGCAACTTCGTGGCGAATGTCGTCTGGCAGAAACGCACCTCGCCCGATGCACGTTTGCGGCTCGGCGGCGCGCACGACCATATCCTGGTCTTTGCCAGGAATGCGGATCGTCTTGCCCTGAACACACTCCCCTTGTCGGGGATACAGGCGAAATCCTACCGCAATCCGGATAGCGACGCGCGCGGCCCCTGGACGTCGACGGACTTTACCGCCCAGGGCTGGCGTCCGAACCAGATGTACCGGATCGTCTCGCCCGCGGGCGTGGCATTCGATCCCCCGCCGGGCCGCTGCTGGGCAAATGTCGAAAGCGCGTTCCGCCTGCTGCTCGCTGAGGAACGCATCTGGTTCGGGACCGACGGGACGGCTCGCCCGCGCATCAAGAATTTCCTGTCGGAACGCGGGGGCGTTTCGGCCTGGAGCTGGTGGGACAATGGCGAGGCCGGCCACAATCAAGAGGCCAAGAAGGAGAGCATAGCACTCTTCGGCGCCGACAACGCCTTCGCCACGCCGAAACCCGAACGGCTGATCAAGCGCGTGCTCGACATCGCGACCAGGCCGGGCGACCTGGTGCTGGACAGTTTCGCGGGCTCCGGTACCACCGGGGCGGTCGCGCACAAAATGGGCCGTCGCTGGATCATGGTCGAGATCGGCGGCCATGCCCATACCCACATCATCCCGCGCCTGAAAAAGGTAATCGACGGCGCTGACGGCGGCGGGGTCACCGAGGCGGCCGGTTGGCGCGGTGGCGGCGGCTATCGTTATTTCGAGCTCGCGCCTTCACTGATCGAGACCGACGCGCATGGGCGCGGCGTGATCAGCAAGGCGTATGACCATGACTGGCTGGTGGCCGCGATCTGCAATCTCCAAGGCTTCGCCCATGGGCCCAGCGAAACCGTTTTCTGGCAGCATGGCCATTCGACCGAGCGCGATTTCATCTACGTCGCACCGCATTTCATGACCGGTGAGGAACTAGCGCGGCTGAGCGAGGAGGTCGGGGCGGGCCGCAGCCTGCTGGTGATGTGCCGGGCTTTTCGCGGCAACCTGGCGGCGTTTCCGAACCTGACGGTGCGCAAGATCCCGAACCATTTTCTCGACCACTTCGACTGGGGACAAGAAGACTACCGGCTGAATGTCACGGACGGATCGGGCGATGGCATCGGGGCATCGTGACCATGGCGGGCGCGGGCTGAGCGGGCCTGCGGCGAACCATCCGGAAGGAGGCGCCGGAGAGCGGGGTGGGGGGCGAACAGGACGGCGCGGAGGGCGGGCCGCGGCCGGCCTGTTCGAAGATCGAGAGGGGGTTGGATGGTTGATGGGGGCAGCCGTCATGTCAACGCGGTAGCCAGCCGGTTGAGCTTGCGGGCGCCGCAACGGCGCTCGCTTGAAATTCTCGACCGGATCGCCCGACTGATCCCGCTGGACAAATCCGTCGACGGGCAGGCCGCGTTGACGGCGATCCGCGCCGATTTTCCATCGGTCACCGATTTCGAGCGCGACTTCCCCTCGATCTGCTTCGCGCTGGCGACCGGCGTCGGCAAGACGCGGCTGATGGGCGCCTTCATCGCCTATCTGCATCTGGCGCATGGGCTGAACAACTTTTTCGTGCTGGCGCCCAACCTGACCATCTATGACAAGCTGATCACCGACTTCACCCCCAATACGCCGAAATACGTATTGAGAGGGATTTCCGAATTCGCGATCGCGCCGCCGGTCATCGCGACCGGTGAAAACTACAAGCGGCACATTTTGGGCGGCGGCAGCCTGTTCGAGACGACGATCAACATCTTCAACATCTCAAAGATCAACGCGGAAGTGCGCGGCGGTCGCAGCCCGCGCATCCGCTCGTTTCGCGAGGAGATCGGCGAGAGCTATTTCGACTGGTTGGCGGGGTTGAGCGATCTCGTGCTGATCATGGATGAATCGCATCGCTATCGGGCGTCGGCGGGCATCCGGGCCATCAACGGATTGAGGCCGGTACTCGGCCTGGAAGTCACCGCGACGCCCTTCATCGAAACGGCGCGCGGACCCGTCCGGTTCAAAAATGTCGTCTACGACTATCCGCTGGCAAGCGCCTTGCGGGACGGCTTCGTCAAGGAACCGGCCGTCGTCACCCGCGAGAATTTCACTGCACTCGGCCTGTCGCCGGATGCCGTCCAGAGAATCAAGCTGGAAGACGGCGTGCGCCTGCATGAGAGCGTCAAGGCCGAACTGGAGACCTATGCGCGGCAGGCCGGCGCGAACATCGTAAAGCCGTTCATGCTGATCGTCGCCCGCGACACCACGCACGCGGCGGAACTGATGGCGTTCGTTCGATCGGACCTTTTCTTCGGCGGCCGCTACGCGGGAAAGGTCATACAGGTCGATTCCAGCGTGAAGGAGGAAGAGACGGTCCAGCGCCTGCTCAGGGTCGAGCAGGCCGAGGAACCGACCGAGATCGTTATCCACGTCAACATGCTGAAGGAAGGCTGGGACGTCACCAACCTCTACACGATCGTACCGCTGCGCGCCGCCAATGCACGCACGCTGATCGATCAATTGATCGGCCGCGGGCTGCGGCTGCCCTACGGCCGGCGTACCGGTGTCGCCGCCGTCGACCGGCTCAACATCGTCGCGCATGACCGTTTTCAGGAAATCGTCGAGGAAGCGCGCGATCCGCGCTCGCCGATCCATCTCAGCACGGTGTTCCTGCCGGAGGCGGGCGGTGGGCCAAGGACGATCACCGAAATTTCCCGCCCACGTCTCTCCTCGATGCTCGGTCTGCAATCGGACGACGGGCCGGCCACGCCGCACTATGAGACCGACGACACTCAAACGCCGTTCACTCACCAGGAACAGACCCTGGCGCAATTCGCCTATGAGGCGATACGCGAGTTGGAAAGCCAGCCTTCCCTCGCGCCAGGGGTTGCGCATCTCAAGCGGCCCGAAATCCAGGCGGCGCTGATCGACGCTGTAAAGAGCCGATGCAAGCCAGCGCAATTGCAACTGTATGGCATCTCCGAACAACCCGACCTGACGGCGATCGTGGCGCGCACCGTCGACCTCGTGGTGGGGCAGACTATCGACATTCCGTGCATTATGGTCGTACCGCGGGGCGGGGTAAGATCCGGCTTCCGTCCGTTCGTTCTCGATCTAGCGGACCTGCGCCACGACGCGCCGAACGACAATCTGTGGGCAGCACATCTGCGCACCGGACAGGTCGAGCGCATCGGTGTCGGCACCGGCAATGGCGGCGCGCACCGGCTTGAGGACTATGTCGTCGGCGCGCTGATCGACTTCGATGACGTGGCCTATGAAGACAATGCCGAGTTGCTCTACGACCTCGCCGGGCAGGTCGTCCGACATTTTCGCCTGGAGCATTCCGAGGCGGATACCCGGAAAATACTGTGCCTGCATCAAGCGGGGATAGCTCGTCTGGTTCATGCGCAGATGCAACAAAACTTCTGGCAGGACCGCGGAACGGGATATACCGTAGTCGTCAAACGCGGCTTCTCCGAGTTGTTGCCCAGCGCCTATAGCCGCGACGAGGGTGAGGCCGGGCGGGATTTCCGCACCCCGCCCGCCGATAAGAGCAACATGGCGCGCTACGTTTTCGGCGGCTTCTCGCGCTGCCTGTTCAGGCGGCAGAAATTCCACTCCGACGCCGAACGCAAGCTGGCGGTGATCCTCGATCGCGAAGCGCAGAAATGGTTCAGGCCGGCGCGCGGCCAGTTCCAGCTCTTCTATCGCAGCGGCGCCGACGACCTCGAATACCAGCCTGACTTCGTCGCCGAGACCGACACGCATCTCCTGATGCTGGAACCAAAGGCCTCGGACCGGATGACCGATCCGTATGTGCTTGCCAAACGCGACGTCGCCGTCGAATGGTGCCGCAACGCGACCGACTACGCGTTAAGCTATGGCGGCAAGCCATGGGCCTACCTGCTAATCCCCCACGACGCCATTGCGGAGAACATGACGATCGAGGGGCTGGTGCGGCGGTTCTCGGTCAAGGGCAGACCTCTACCCTTCACGGCACTACCGAGAGGCTGAGCCCACGAGAGCGTGGCTAGTTTCCCGCGCTCGCCATGCGGCGGCCTTTGATGGCTTGTTCCAGCCAGCCGATCTCCATCTCCGGAACCGAGGACAACAGCAGGTCGGTATAGGCATCGAAAGGCGGTGTCAGCACCTGGCTCTTCGGGCCGTAGCGCACGACCTCGCCGCGATACATCACCGCGATCGAATCGGCGATGGACTTCACCGTCGCAAGGTCGTGGGTGATGAAGAGGTAGGCGACCTCCTCTTTCTTCTGCAGTTCCAGCAGCAGCTTGAGGATGCCGTTGGCCACCAGCGGGTCGAGCGCCGAAGTGACCTCGTCGCAGATGATCAGCTTCGGCTTCGCCGCCAGCGACCGGGCGATGCAGACGCGCTGCTTCTGGCCGCCGGACAGTTCTGCGGGATAGCGGTCGACAAAACCCTTTCCCATCTCGATCTTGTCGAGCAGTTCTGCGACGCGGGCGTCGCGTTCCTTCCCGCGCAGGCCGAAATAGAACTCCAGCGGCCGGCCGATGATGGTGCCGACCGTCTGGCGCGGGTTCATTGCCACATCAGCCATCTGGTAGATCATCTGCAATTGCCGCAGGTCTTCTTTCGGCCGGTCGGCCAGCCGGTTGGCGAGTGCGCGCCCCGCGAAGGTGACCGATCCCTGTTCCGGTGGGAGCAGTCCGGTGATGGCACGCGCCAGCGTCGACTTTCCCGAGCCGGATTCGCCGACGACGGCCAGCGTCTGGCCGGGAAAGATGTCGACCGAAACGTCCTTGAGAACCTTGACCTTGCCGCCGCCATAGGAGGCGGTGACGTTCTTCACCGACAGGAAAGGCGTCGCGCCCGGCCTCTGTTCCTCATGCGCGATCTCGTGCACGGAGACCAGCGCGTTGGTGTATTCCTGCCGCGGCTCCTTGATGATCTGCCGCGTACCGCCCCACTCGACCAGCCGACCGTGGCGCAACACCATGATCTCGTCTGATACCTGCGCCACGACAGCGAGATCGTGGGTGATGTAGAGCGCCGCCACGCCGGTGTCGTGGATGGCGTCCTTGATCGCGGCCAGTACGTCGATCTGCGTGGTAACGTCCAGCGCGGTCGTCGGCTCGTCGAAGACGATCAGGTCCGGCTCCGAGCACAGCGCCATCGCCGTCATGACGCGCTGCAACTGTCCGCCCGACACCTGGTGCGGATAGCGCTCGCCGATAGTCTCGGGATTGGGCAGGCTGAGCTTCTTGAACAGTGCCACCGCGCGCTTCTCGGCCTCGGTCCGGGTCGCGACGCCGTGCAGCAGCGAGGCTTCCACCACCTGGTCCATCAACCGGTGCGCCGGGTTGAACGAGGCCGCCGCCGACTGCGCGACGTAGCAGACCTCCTTGCCGCGCAGCTTACGCAGGCCGCCTACCCCGCCCTTCAATATGTCGCGGCCGTTGATCACCACCTCGCCGCCGGTAATCTTCACGCCGCCGCGCCCATAGCCCATCGAGGACAGGCCGATGGTCGACTTGCCGGCGCCGGATTCGCCGATCAGCCCGAGCACTTTTCCGCGCTGCAGGGTGAGCGAGACGTCATGGACGAGGGTGATCGCCTTCGGCGGCTCGCCGGGCGGAAACACCTTCGCCTCGATCCGCAGATTGCGGATGTCGAGCAGCGTGTCCGATTGCGATGCCGTGACACTTCTTGCAGCGAAGGCCATCAGCTTCGCCCTCCCTTGAGACTCGATGTGCGGTTTAGCACCCAGTCGGCAACCAGATTGACCGAGATGGCCAGGATGGCGATCGCGGCTGCGGGAATGAGCGCCGCGCCGATACCGAAGACGATTCCGTCCTTGTTGTCCTTGACCATGCCGCCCCAATCCGACTCCGGCGGCTGCACGCCCAACCCGAGGAACGATAGCGCCGAAAGGAACAGCACCGCGTAGATGAAACGCAGCCCGAGCTCGGAGACCAGCGGCGACAGCGCATTGGGCAAGATTTCCCTGAGCACGATCCACCGTGTTCCTTCACCGCGCAGCCTCGCCGCCTCGACATAGTCCATGATGTTGATGTCGACGGCGACCGCACGCGCCAGGCGATAGACGCGGGTGGCATCCAGTATGCCCATGACGAGGATGAGCACGGCAACCGTGCGCGGCAGCACGGAGAGCACCACCAGCGCGAAGATCAGGGTCGGGATCGCCATCAGCAGATCGACGAAGCGCGAGACGATCGTGTCGAACCAGCCCCCCAGCACCGCCGCCATGAAGCCCAGCACGGAGCCCAGCGTGAACGACAGCGCGGTGGCCAGAATGGCGATGATGATCGTGGTGCGCGCACCGAAGATGACACGAGTCAGCAAGTCGCGGCCGATATTGTCGGTGCCGAGCCAATGTGCTGCCGAGAACGGCTCCCACACCTGCCCGACGATCTCGGTGTTGGAATAAGGGGAAATCCACGGCGCGAAAGCCGCCGCGAATAGGAAAGCTCCGGTGAGCACCAGTCCAAGCAGCGCCGTGAAGGGAATGTTTCTCAACATGGCCGCCTCACTTCGGATGCCGCAGACGGGGATTGGCAAGGATGCCGGCGATGTCGGCAATGATGTTCAGGCTGATATAGACCGCGGCGAAGATCAGGCCGACCGCCTGCACGACCGGAACGTCGCGTTTGGTCACGTGGTCGACCAGATACTGGCCCATGCCGGGATAGACGAAGATGATCTCGATGACGACCACGCCGACCACCAGATAGGCGAGGTTCAGCATGACCACGTTGATCACCGGCGCGATGGCATTGGGGAACGCGTGTTTGCGGATGATCTCAAACGCACCCAGCCCCTTGAGCTCGGCCGTCTCGATATAGGGCGATTGCATGACGTTGAGGATCGCCGCCCGGGTCATGCGCATCATATGCGCCAGCACCACGAGGGTCAGCGAGGCTGCTGGCAGCACCACGGCCTGCAGCCGGTCTGAGAACGGCATCCCGTCATAGACGGTGGAGATGCCGGGAAACCATTGCAGCTTCACCGCGAAGACGAACACCAGCACGTAGCCGATGAAGAACTCCGGGAAGGAGGTGGACGCCAGCGCGATGCCGGAGATCAGCTTGTCGACGAAACCGTTGCGGTAGCGCACGGCCGTCAGGCCAAGGATGATGGCAAGCGGCACCGAGACAACAGCCGCGCACAAGGCGAGAAACAGTGTGTTCTTCAACCTGGGCCAGATCGAGCTGCCGATGTCCTGCCCGGAGGACAGCGCCGTACCCAGGTCGCCGGTCAGCACACCGCCCAGCCAGCGGAAATATCTGATATAGGCCGGGTCGTTGAGACCGAGCGATTGCCGCAAGTTCTCCAGCGCCTGCGGCGTTGCCGACTGGCCAAGGATGGATTGCGCGACATCGCCGGGCAGGATCTGCGTACCGACGAAGATCAGGACCGAAACGGCCAAAAGCAGAAGGATGCCCAGCGCGACGCGCTGGGCAATAAGCTTCACGATGGGTGAGGACATCTCCGCAAGGCCGGACTCAAGCGTTCAGCCAGCACTTGGACAGCGCGTAGCCGCCCATCATCTCCTGGTTTCCATCGGGCATCCAGCCGCCGACATTCGGGCCGGTGGCGTCGATGAAGTCGTTGAACATCGGCGTGATCACGCCGCCTTCCATGTTCACCATCGTGCCCATGTCGGCATAGATTTTCTTGCGCTTCTCGGTGTCCAGTTCGGCGCGCGCTGCAAACAGCATCTTGTCGAAGTCCTCGCGCATGAACCGCGTATCGTTCCAATCGGCCTTCGAATAATAGGCGGTGGAATACATCTGGTCCTGCGTCGGCCGCCCGCCCCAGTAGGAAGCGGAGAACGGCTGCTTGTTCCACACCTCCGACCAGTAGCCGTCGCCTGGCTCGCGCTTGATCTCCAGCGTGATGCCGCATTTGGCGGCGCTCTGCTGGTAGAGCTGCGCGGCGTCCACCGCGCCGGGGAAGGCCACGTCCGAAGTGCGCAGCAGCACCGAGCCGCTGTGGCCCGACTTCTTGTAGTGCTCGGCCGCCTTTTCCGGGTCGAACTTGCGCTGTTCCATCTCGGTGTAGAGCGGATAGGCCTTGTTGATCGGCGTGTCGTTGCCGACCGAGCCGTAGCCGAACAGGATTTTCTGCACCAGTTCCTCGCGGTCGAGCGCGAATTTCAGCGCCAGCCTGAGGTCGTTGTTGTCGAACGGCGCGGTGTTACAATGGGCGATGAAGACGTAATGGCCCTTGCCCGCCACGTTCTGGATGGTGACGCCGGGCACGCGCTTGATCAGTTCGACGATCTTCGGTTCGACGCGGTTGATCATGTTGACCTGGCCGCCCTGCAACGCGGCAGTGCGGGCCGTCGGATCGTTGATGACGATGATCTCGATCTGGTCGGCGAAGCCACGGTCGTCGCGCCAGTAGCCGGCGAACTTCTCGCCGCCGAGCCGCACGCCGGGCTCGTTGGTCGAAACCTTATACGGGCCGGTGCCGATGCCTTCGGTCGGATTGTCCTTGCCGCCATTGGGCTGGATCATCAGGTGATAGTCGTCCATCAGGAACGGCAGATCGGCATTCGCCTCCTTCAGCGTGAACACCACCGTGTCGCCATCGGCCTTGACGCCCGCGATGCCGCCCATGATACCCAGCGCGCCCGACTTGGAGTTGGCGTCCGAGTGCCGCTCCATGGTGGCCACCACATCGGCCGGCGTCATTTCCTTGCCGTTGTGGAACTGCACGCCCTTGCGGATCTTGAAGGTCCACACTTTCGCGTCGTCGGAAGCGCCCCATTCCTCGGCGAGCGCCGGCTGCAGCACGCCGGTGGCGTCGATCTGCACGAGCTGCTCGCCCCACTGGCGGCCGAAGAAATACGGCACCTGGCTCGACCAGGTCGCCGGATCGAGGCTGTCGGTGGCGGCGCCACCCTGCATGCCGGCCTTCAACACGCCGCCCTTGACCGGCGCCTGCGCCTTGGCGGCGGAAGAAAGCAGCGAATTGGCGAAGGTGGCGGTGACGCCGAGCGCCGCGGCGCGCCCTAGGAAGTCGCGGCGGCTAAGCTTGCCGACAATGACTGTGCGGCTCAGGAAGTCCAGTTCGTTCGACATTTTAGGGTTCCTCACTCGGTTGGTTCGACCGTGGTTTTTATATTTTTCGTTGTCAGGATATGACCGCATGCGACGGAAAGGGACAAGGCGATTTGCGACATGACGTGGCGTAAATTGCCATGCGCCGCTGGCCCAACGCGCAAATCGGTTCAGATGTGATCACGCGGCACCTCCTCGCGAAAATCCTTCTCATACACCAGCACGTCATCCTCATACGCTTCAATGCGGCCGGTCAGATGGAAGGTCGTGGCATCGGAGCGCATGGCGGAAAAAGTTTCGGTGCGCAGCGACCAGCCGTCGCGCTTGTGAATGGCGGTCCAGTGCGTCACGCCGCGCGCCGACAACGGATCATTCGGATGAATCGTCCAGCGCTCGCGGGCGACGCCGCCATTGATCAGCCCGTGGTCGGCATCGCGGGTCTCGCCGAAATCGTCGACGATGGCGAGCGTCACCACGCCGGTTCTGTCGTCGCGCTCGACCTTGCGGCTGTTGCTCGCCGGCCGGATCGTCTGCGTGTTCCACGGCCGCGCGGCTTCCGGCTCCTCGAACGACACCTCGTCCCCCTGGCCGCCCGCACGTTCCGGCAGATCGATGCTGCCGGTAAGAATGTTCAGCGTCACCGGCTCCGGCGAAGGCCAGACCAGCGGCCAGTAGGCCGACGAGACCGCGACCCGCAAGATGTGCCCCGCCGGAACCTGGTAGGCGATGTCATCGAGCTTGAAGGTGATGTTCATCGGCAAAGTTGGCTTGATCGCCTTCGGCGTCTCGTGTCCCTCGCGATGACAGAGATTGAAAACCCCGTAGGTGATCCTGGTCGACGACCCGTCCGGATGAACGTCGCACAGGCGCACCGCGACCATCGCGGCCGGCCTGTCCGCAAAAAGCGTGAGCTTCACGACCGGCGCACCGACGATGTCGATGGACGAGCTCAGCGCCAGGTCGAAACAGGCCGACTTGGCATCGTCCGCGCGCTGGTCGCCGGGCATTTCCGGGCCAAGCCAGATCGCACAATATTCGCCGCCCTCCATGCCGCAATCCTGCGGCGATTTGATTTTCGCGTTGACCACCTTCGCCGGCCCCTCCGAGAGTTTTCCGCCGGCGGCGAGGCTGAACGTCCGGGTCACGATGCCCGGCGACGGCCATTGGTGCTCGGCGATCCAGCGGCCCGGCCGCTCCTCGTACCAGTCGCGCGGCGGCACGGAGTCCATGAGATAGAGCCGCATTGCCGGATCGTTCTCGACGCCGGTTTCTTTTCCCTTCAGCCAGCAATCCCACCAGCGCAGAGCCTCCTGCAGAAAGCCGATCGCCGGCTTCGGCACGGCGAAATGCGGATATTTGTGGATCCACGGCCCGATAATGCCCTTGGTAGGCCCGCCTATGCCCTCGACGAGGCGCGCCACCGCGTTCTTGTAGCCGTCGCCCCAGCCGCCGACGGCCAGCGTCGCCGCCTTGATTTTCGAAAAATCCTCGCAGACCGAACCGCGCTTCCAGTAATCGTCACGCCGCTGGTGCCGCAGCCAGACCGCCGGCAGGAACGGTTCGTTCTCCAGCCGCTCCAGCCACATCTCCTTCCAGCTATCGCCGACGATCGCCGGATCGGGCGAGCGCGACGAGTAGGAGAGCATGGTCGAGCCCCAGCCGAGATTCTCGTTGAGCAGCAGCCCGCCCTTGTAGTGGATATCGTCGGCATAGCGGTCGTCGGTGGAACACAGCGTGATGATCGCCCTCAGCGCCTCCGGCTGTTTTGCCGCCACCTGCAGCGAATTGAACCCGCCCCAGGAAATGCCCATCATGCCGACCTTGCCGTTGCACCAGGGCTGCTTTGCGGCCCATTCGATGACGGCGACGGCGTCCTCCAGTTCCTGCTCGCTATATTCGTCCTCCATCAGCCCTTCGGAATCGCCGTTGCCGCGCATGTCGACACGGATGGAGGCGTAACCGTGGCCGGCGAAATACGGATGGGTGAGCGAATCGCGCGCCGTCGTGCCGTCGCGCTTGCGATAGGGCAGGTGTTCGAGGATGGCCGGCACCGGATCGTTTTCCGCATCGGCCGGCAGCCAGATACGCGCCGATAGCACGCAGCCGTCCGGCATCTCGATGCCGACATCCGGGTTCTCGACGATCTTTCGCGGAAACTGGGTGACGGTCTTCATGGCTTCCGCTCCGGTATGCTCGATGCCCCAGCCTAACCAAAATGGCGGGCCGCGAAAGGCCAGATCGCGCTTTGCGATGTCGTGCCGGCAAGACTCGGCCAACTCAGTAAGGCCATTCCCCTTTGCCGAGCGCGGAAACGGCATCGACGATACGGCCAAAACTCTCGCGGGCGCGGCCAACCGTGTGCCTGGCGCGAAGATAGCCGTGGACAAGGCCGGGTTCCTCCAGCCACCAGGCCTTACCGCCGGCCTCGACAATCTGCCGGCTGTAGAGGTCTCCATCCGACGACAGCGGATCGCATTGCGCGGTGATGACGACCGTTGGCGGAAGACCGGAAAAGTCATTGTCGGCAAGAGGATAGAGCGTCGTCACGTCGGCCGGCGTCACACCTCCGGTGCGGATGTCGCGATAGAATGCGAGATCTCGCGCCGTCAGCATCGGCGCATCGGCATGCTCCACATGCGAACGGCCCCTGCCCTCGCCGTCGAGGCCGGGATAGATCAGCACCTGCCCGACCGTTGCGCGCGCATGGCCGCGCGTGGCGTGACTGACAGCGGCGACCAGATTGCCGCCCGCCGAATCGCCGCAAAGCACGATCGGCTTGACATAAGCCGCCGCCCCCCATTCGAACGCGGCCAGCGCGTCGTCGAAGGCAGCCGGGTGACGATGCTCGGGCGCCAGCCGGTAATCCACCGAGACGACCTCATATCCCGTCCGCGCGCAAAGTTCGGCGCAGACATCGTCATGGCTGTCCAGCCCGCCAACGACAAAGCCGCCGCCGTGGAAATAAAGTACCATTGCCGCCGCCTCGGGGGCGGCGGTGCGGTAGATGCGGATGGGAATCTCCCGGTCGATCAGGGCAATGCTGGTGGTCTCGGCCGTCACGCCCTCCGGATAACCGGCGAAGAACTCCCGGCACATGCGGTCGTAAATCGCACGTTGCTGCTGGATCGTGAAATCGATCGTATCCGGCGGATAGAAGGAATTGGTGCGTTCGATGAACGCCCACGTCTCGGCGTCGATGATCTTGGAATAGTCGGTCATGCAAGCCTTGGAATGCGCAAGCCGCATCATAGGAACAGCGCCCGCCGCTGCGCAACCCGCTTTCGGATGTGCGCATCGGCCCGCCCCGCATCCGCGCCCGGGTCGTGCACCCGTTCAGACCACGAGCGCCAACGCCCTTTCCCTTGTCGCCGCATCGAGTACCACCTTGCCGCGCCGGCGTAGGTCGAAGCGCACCGTCACCGTGCGCATCAGCGCGTGCACCGCGCCGTCGAGCGTCCCGGACATCTCATGCGCGTAGGTCAGCGACGAGGTGCCGACCTTCTCCACCCGGCTGCGGATGGTGACCAGCGTGCCGACGGGCGTCTCGTGCTTGTAGTCGATCTCCATGCGCACATCCGCCCAGCCGAGCCCGGCCTCCGGATCCTCCTTGCCGGTGACGCGGCCGAGCAATTGAAAACTGGCGTCGTCGAACATCGCCACATAGTGGCGGACGTTCAGATGGCCCATCGCATCGCACATCCAGGGATGCACGACGCCGGCATAGGTGACGACGCCCTGCTCGCTCAAAACCCGACCTCGTTTCCGCCCTTCAGTTTCAGCAGGTCGCGCGCTTCCGCCGGCGTTGCAACGTCGAGCGACAGTTCGGCCAGGATGCGCCTGATCTTCGCCACCTGCTCGGCATTGCTTTTCGCCAGCGCGCCCTTGCCGGCATAGAGGCTGTCTTCCAGCCCGACCCGCACATTGCCGCCCATGATAGCGCCCATGGTGCAAAGCCCCATCTGGTGCCTGCCGGCGGCGAGGATCGACCAGAGGTAGTCCTTGCCGAACAGCCGGTCGGCGGTGCGCCGCATATGCATCATGTCCTCCGGATCGGCTCCGATGCCGCCAAGGATTCCGAAGATAGTCTGTACGAACAGCGGCGGGGTCAACAGTTTCCGGTCGAGGAAATGCGCCAGCGCGTAGAGATGGCTGACGTCGTAGCACTCGAACTCGAATTTTGTGCCATAGGCCTGTCCCACCTCGACGATGATGCGCTCGATCTGGTCAAAAGTGTTGGACACGATGCTCTTGGTCGTGTTCTCCAGATACGGCTTTTCCCAGTCGTATTTCCAGGTCGGAAACTTGGACGCAGCCTGGGAGAGCACGAAATTCATCGATCCCATATTGAGCGAGCAGAGTTCGGGTTTTGCCACATGGGCGGCTGCCAGCCGTTCCTCCAGCGTCATGCCAAGGCCGCCACCGGTTGTGATGTTCATGACCGCGTCGGTCTGCTGCTTGATGCGCGGCAGGAAGTCCATGAACAGCTTGGGATCGGGCGACGGTTTTCCGGTCTCCCGATCGCGCGCGTGCAGGTGGATGACCGACGCGCCGGCTTCCGCCGCCCCCACCGCCCCGTCGACGATCTCGCTCGGCGTGATCGGCAGATAGGGGCTCATCGTCGGCGTATGCACCGAGCCGGTGACGGCGCAGGTGATGATGACTTTCCGAGACGCTTCCATGTTTCCTCCCATTGGCCCCATCCGCGCATCAGGGATCGAGCGCGAGGCAATCCTGACTGCGCCAGCCGAGCCGGATCGCCGTTCCCGGCGGCAGCGCGGGCAGCGACGGCGTGTTGGCGAGCTTGACGATGAACGGCCGGCCGCGGGCCGCGCGGGCGACCAGCCTGATGTGATCGCCGACATAGACGGACTGAACGATCGTCGCCGGCAGTTCGTTTGCGGGCGCGGCCGCGCCATCCGGGACCAGCGCGATGCGTTCCGGGCGAACCGACAGCATCACCGCGGCACCCACCGGGAACCGGTCCTGCGGCGCGACCGCCTGTAGCGTGCCACCGCCATCGGCGAGCGCCACCGAGAGTTCGCCATTCCCGGTCACTGCCACCACCACGCCCGGCATGCGGTTGTTCTCGCCGATGAAACTCGCGACGAAACTCGTCTGGGGCCGCTCGTAGAGTTCGTTCGGTGTCGAAAGCTGCTGGACGCGGCCGGCATTGAAGACCGCGATGCGGTCCGACATGGTCAGCGCTTCCGTCTGGTCATGCGTGACATAGACGAAGGTGACGCCGAGCCTTGCGTGGATGTCCTTGATCTCGAACTGCATCTGCTCGCGCAACTGCTTGTCGAGCGCGCCAAGAGGCTCGTCCATCAGCACCAGCTTCGGCTCGAAGATCAGGGCGCGTGCCACGGCGATGCGCTGCTGCTGGCCGCCAGAAAGCTGGTCGGGCCGGCGCCCGCCGAGGCCCGGCAGTTGCACCATGTCGAGCACGCTTTTCACGCGCCGTTCTATCTCGTCCTTGCCCAGCCTGCGCACCTCCAGCGGAAAGGCGAGGTTTTCCGCGACCGTCATATGCGGGAACAGCGCGTAGTTCTGGAAAACCATGCCGATGCCGCGCCTGTTAGCCGGCACACGGTCGATACGCAGGCCGTCGACCAAAATCTCGCCCCTCGTCGGGTCCTCGAAGCCGGCGAGCATCATCAGCGCCGTGGTCTTGCCGGAGCCGGAGGGGCCGAGCAGCGTCAGGAACTCGCCGCGGCGGATTTCCAGATCGAGGTCGCGAACCGCCTGCACCGTCTCGCCATAGGATTTGCTGACGCCCCGGAATTCCACATGGGCGGTCGGCGAGACGGGAGCGCTCATTTCCCCGCCCCTCTCGGCGCGCGGCGGCGCGGCGAAGCAGGGCGCGGCTGAAGCGGAACCGGTGCGGCTGCAGCGCGCAGGATAATGTCGGCCGCCTCGCTGAGATCGGCGACCAGTGCGCGGCGTACCGCCTGGCTGTCGCCGCGGCGAAGGCCGTCGATCATCTCGTCATGATGGATGAGACCAAAGACATAGGCCGCGTCTGTGCGCACGATGTTCAGCAAGGGGCCGGCGCGCAGCCACAGCTTTTCGATGATCTGCTGGAGCATCGGCGAGCGCGCCGCGCCGTAGAGCATGAAATGGAAGCGCCGGTTGAGCGTGAGGTAATCGGCCAGGGCATGGCCGTTGACGCATCGGTGCAGGCGTTCGTTGATGTCGGCCAGTTCTTCGATCTCCTCCGGCGAGATGGTCGAGGTAGCCCATTCGGCCGCCGTGCCCTCGACGCTGCAGCGTACGCGCACGAGTTCGGAAATCCGCGCCACCGTCGCCTCAGGCACGATGACCCCGCGATTGGGATGGTCGAACAGCGCCTCGTCGCTGACCAGTTGCCGGAACGCCTCGCGCACGGGCATGGCGCTGGTGCGAAATCGTTCGGCGATCTGCCGTACGACCAGCCGCTGGCCTGGCAGGAAATCGCCATTCATCAGCGCCTCCTTCAGCCCCGCATGGACGCGCGCATGCGCGGTCTCCTGGGAGCCTCCGCCCGACGCCCCTTCCCTGTGATCCAGCATCAAGCGGCCCGCGACGGCAACACCTGCCGGTTGCTCGCCAGGAAGTCGTCGAAGGCTTCGACGAAACCGACAAGTTCCGCGTCGCCGAAGGGCAGCGACAGCGCCAGCATGCCGCGCGGCGTCACATAGTAGCCGCGCAGCATCATCTCGACATGCCAGAGCGCGATCAGCGACGGGTCGGCCGCGTCCAATGGCGCCGGCGTGTCGACCGGTCCCTTGACGAAATGCAGGTTCATCAGCGAGCCGCGGCCGAGCACGATGCCTTCCACGCCGTGTTTCTCGAGCGCCGCGTTCATCGCCTCGCGCAGCCTGTCGCCGCGCCGGTTGACGGCGCGGCTGGCCTCCTCCGTCAGCACCTTGGTCAGGCCGGTAAAACCCGCCGCCATGCTCAAAATGTTGTTGTTGAACGTGCCTCCATGCGAGAAGGCGCCGGGCGAGGCAGGGTCAAAACGGTCGATCAGGTCGGCGCGTCCGCCGAAGCCGCCGAAGCTCGCGCCGCCGCCGATATATTTGCCAAGCGTCACGAAGTCAGGATGGATGCCGTGCGCGCCATGCAGTCCGCGATAATCGAGACGCGAGGTCATCACCTCGTCGAAGATCAGCAGCGCGCCGACCTCGCGCGTCGCGTCACGCAGCGCCTGCAGAAAATCGCGGTCGGCCGGAATGCATCCGCCACCGCCCATCATCGGCTCAATGATCACCGCCGCGAGGTCGTCCGCATGCTCGCGGATCAGCGCCACCGTGCCATCGATGTCGTTGTAGTCGCCGAATATGAAAGGAAACGGCAGGTTGAGCGGCGAGCCACCATGCGCGAAGGTCAGCACACCGCCGTGGTAGCCCTCCCGGAAGGCCAGCACATTCGAACGGCCAGTGATGGCGCGAGCCGCCGATATCGCCATGATGTTGGCTTCGGTGCCGGAATTGCAGAAGCGAACGCGCTCGATGGCCGGGAAACGGTCGACCACCGCTTCGGCAAGCCGCGCCTCGTAGCGGTTCGGCGCGCCCAGCATGATGCCGCCCTGGATGACCTCGACCAGCGCGGCTGCGATCGTCTTGTCGGAATGGCCGTAGAAGCCGGCTGAATATTCCGAAACGAGGTCGACATAGGTGTGGCCGTCGAGATCGGTGACCCGGCATCCCTCGCCGGAAACGAAGGAGACCGGGAACGGCCGATACCAGAGCACGGCTCGGGTGTTGCCGCCGGGCAGCGAGGCCGAGGCCCGCCTGTGGCGCTCCAGGCTGAGGGGATTTTCGTCGGTAAAACGCTGCCGCGCTTCGGCCAGGACGGAATCCAGGCTGATGTTCCGGCGCACTTCCGCACTGCCTTGCAGCATTCGATCAAATCTCCACGGCTTGGCCACTTTTTTTCAGGTTATCTCAAATAAGTCTTGCGTATCAATCCGTTTCGCGCAAAAAATTTGATCAAATATGTCGCGTCAAAACAAGGGGAACTGCAATGATGACATATCTGCGAACTGTTTCCGCCGTCGCGCTGTGCCTGGCAGCGACGACGCTCACCGCATCTGCCGCCGACCCCATCACGGTCGTCGGCTGGGGCGGGACGTGGGACAAGGCCTACAAGGACGGCGTCTGGGACAAATACACTGAACAGACCGGCACGCCGATCGTCCAGGAGGAATGGGGCGGCGAGGTCGCCAAGGTGCGCGCGCAGGTGCAGGCCGGCAACGTCACCTACGACGTCGTCTCCACCGAGGCGCCGGGCATGGAGATCGGCTGCGCCGAAGGCCTTTTCGTGCCACTGACGCCCGAGATCACCGGCGATCCAGCCAACTACCTGCCCGGCACGCTGCATGAATGCGGCGTCGCCTCCGACACATGGGCGACGATCCTCACCTACAACACCGACGTGTTCAAAGGCGACAGCGGTCCGAAAAGCTGGGCCGATTTCTGGGACGTCGAAAAATTCCCCGGCAAGCGCGGCGTCTATGCGCAAGCGCAGTTCACGCTGGAAAACGCGCTGATGGCCGACGGCGTGAAGCGCGAGGACATGTACAAGGTGCTGCGCACGCCGGAAGGCGTCGACCGGGCTTTCGCCATGCTCGACAAGATCAAGCCGCATGTGGTCTGGTGGTCGACGACCACACAGGGCATCCAGAACCTGGACAGCGGCGAAGTGGTGATCAGCGACCAGTTCAACGCCCGCATCACCAACGAAGTTGTGAACGAGAAGAAACCCTACGCCATCGTCTGGGACGCCGGTTTCTTCTACGGCACCGACTATTGGGCGGTCGTGAAGGGCGCGCCGCATGAGAAGGAGGCCGTAGAATTGCTGAAGTGGTTCTCGATCCCCGAAAACCAGGCCGGTTTCTCGAAACTCTACGCCTACGGCACCGGCCGCAAGGAAGCAGCGGCGCTGATCCCTGCCGACTGGTTGCAGAACCTCCCGACCTCGCCTGACCATATCCAGTTTGGCGCGGCCTACGACAATGATTTCTGGACGGAGAACAAGGAAGCGCTGGAGGAGCGCTTCAAGGCCTGGCAGGCGAAATAGCCGGCTGGCGAAACAGGCGTATGGCGGCAACGGCCGGACCCACCGGGCGGCAGCATCGGCAGAGCGGGATCCTCGCGCTGCTGGTGCTGCCGCTCGTCCTTTTTGTCGTCGTCGTGTTCCTGTGGCCGGCCGCGCGTTTCCTGGCCCTGTCGGTCGACAATTCGGACATCTCCGGCAACCTGCCCCGCACCATCGCCGCGCTGTCGGGTTGGACACCGGAAAGCGGTTTGCCGGACGAGCCTGTATTCGCGGCGCTGGTGGAGGACCTTGCCGAGGCGAAGCGGGCCGGGCGCGACGGCGTGCTCGCGCAACTCGTCAACCAGCGCATCGTCGGCACCCGCTTCCTCGTCATCAAGACCGCCAAGGACGCGGCCGAGGGCAAGCTCGACATGCGCCCGATCAGCGAAAGCCTGCTGCAAAAATATCCCGGCTGGGACAGTCCCGCGCTGTGGCGGGAGATTTCGCGCCAGAAGAGCGCCTTCACCGACTATTACCTGCTGAACAGCGTCGACCTGATGCGCGGCGCCGACGGCGGCATCGTCCGCGTTCCGGCGGAACGCGCTGTCTTCCTCGATGTGCTATTGCGCACCATCTGGATATCAGCGGTCGTGACGGTGATCTGTGCGCTGCTCGCTTTGCCGCTGGCGCAGGCGATCGTCAGCGCGCCGCCGGCGTGGTCGCGGCTGATGTTCGCGCTGATCCTGTTCCCGCTGTGGACATCGCTGCTGGTGCGCACCGTCATCTGGATCATCGTGCTGCAGAAGAACGGCCCGGTGAATTCCGCCCTGCTCGGCCTCGGCCTCGTCGGCGAGCCTTTGAACCTCGTCTACACGCGCTTTTCGCTCTACGTCGCCATGGTGCAGGTGCTGCTGCCGATGATGGTGCTGTCGGTCGTTTCCATCATGCGTCGCGTGCCGGCGACCTATATGCGGGCCGCACTTTCGCTGGGCGCTCCCTGGTTCACTGCCTGGCGGCGCGTGCAATTGCCGCTGATCATGCCAGGAATCCTTTCAGGCGCGGCGATCGTCTTCGTCTTTGCGCTCGGCTACTACATCACGCCGACGCTGATCGGCGGCCCGACCGACCAGATGGTGTCGAGCTACATCGCCTTCTATACCAACAACACTCTGAACTGGGGCCTTGGCGCGGCCTTGTCGCTGCAACTGCTGCTCATCCTGGCGCTGTTTGCCTTCCTCTACTGGACCGCGAGCGCACTGCTACGCCGGAGGGCCGCGGCATGAGCGCCGAAGCCGCGCGAAAATGGCTGATGTACGGCTACGCGGCGCTGCTGCTTGCCTTCATCATCCTGCCGCTGCTGATCGTCGTGCCGATGTCGCTGACCAGTTCCAACGCGCTGGCCTTCCCGACACCCGGCTATTCGCTGCGATGGTATCAGGAACTGTGGATCGACCGGCGCTGGCCGAACGCGCTGTGGAATTCGTTGGTCATCGGCCTGTCGACGACGCTGCTGTCCTCCATTCTCGGCATTCCGGCGGCGATCGGGCTGGCCTGGGGTAACTTCCCCGGCAGGAAGCTGATCTACGCCATCATCGCCGCCCCGCTGGTGGTGCCGGTGGTCATCGTCGGCGTCGCCGCGTTCTCGTTCTTCGCCGCCCTTGGCCTGGTCGGCGGCAAGCTGCCCATCGTGCTCACGCACACCGCCATGGCTGTGCCGGTCATGCTGACCACGGTGACGGCGAGCCTGTCCACCTTCGACCGCACACTGGTGCGCGCCGCCCAGTCGCTCGGCGCCGGCACGCTGCGCACCTTCTTCAAAATCATCCTGCCACTGGTGGCGCCCGGCGTTGTCACCGGCGCGATCATCGCCTTCATCATCTCTTTCGACGAGGTGGTGGTGGCGAGCTTTTTGTCGACCGGCGCCGAGCGCACGCTGCCGCGCATGATCTTTTCGGGCGTGCGTGAATCGATCAGCCCGGCCATCGCGGCGGTCGCGGTGCTGCTGATCATTTTCTCGGCGATCCTGCTCGCATTCATCGCCTGGCTGCAAATCCGTGCCCAGCGCCTGCGGATGCGAGCGACATAGGAGTCGCATCCTCGGCCCGGTCCAAGCTGCGGTTGCAGCCGAAAACCAGCGAAAACAGCAGCCGGCATTTGTCGGGATGCTCAAGGTCGATTACACCAGCAGCCGATAGCATCCGGATCGTCCGGCCAACCCCCCGTGGTTCTCCCCATCAACCCGACCGCAAGCTTGACCATGACCGACAGCCTTTCCCAGCATCAGGAACCGAACGGCGAAGCCCCCGCGGTCCACCTCGAACCCGACGGCGATATTGCCTTCATCGTCATCGACAACCCGCCGGTCAATGCGAGTTCTGTCGCCGTCCGGTCCGGCCTGCTGGATGCGATCGAACGCCTTTCGGGCGATGCCGGCATCAAGGCGGGCATCATCATCGGGGCGGGCAGCACTTTTGTCGCCGGCGCCGACATCAAGGAATTCGGCCGGCCGCCCTCGCCGCCGGAACTGCCCACGGTTCTTGCCGCGATCGAAGCTTGCCCCAAGCCGATTGCCGCCGCCATCCACGGGGCAGCCCTAGGCGGCGGCCTGGAACTCGCGCTCGCCTGCGACGCCCGCGTCGCGCTTGCCGACGCCATCGTCGGTCTGCCGGAAGTGACGCTCGGCATCATCCCCGGCGCCGGCGGCACGCAACGGCTGCCCCGCCTGACCGGCATCGCCACGGCGCTGGACCTCGTCACCTCTGGCCGTCGCATCGGCGTCCGCGAAGCCGCAAAACTCGGCATCATCGACCGTGTGGTCGAAGGAAAATCGCTGCGCGACGGCGCGGCGGCGTTTGTCCGCGCGCTCCCCGGCAAGCGGATCGTCGCCGACCTCGGCGTTCCGCCGGAGACCGATGAGGCCATAGCGCAGGCCGAGCAGAGAGCGCTGAAATCGGGGCGCGGACGCGAAGCTGTCGCTGAAGCGGTTAAGGCCGTGAAGAATGCCGCCGTGCTGCCAGTGCGCGAAGCGCTGGCGCAGGAACGCGCCGCCTTTCTGCGCCTGCGCGACAGCGAGGAAGCGGCGGCGCTGCGCTACAACTTCTTCGCCGAGCGGCAGGCAGGAAAACTCGACGGCCACGCCAGGGCGCGGCCTATCAACTCCGTCGGCGTCGTCGGCGCCGGCACGATGGGTGCGGGAATCGCCTCCGTCTGTGCAGCCGCCGGCCTCGGCGTCATCCTGGTCGACGCCAATACAGGCGCGCTAGAAGCCGGGAAGGGCCGCGTGTCGACGGCCCTGATCGACCTGCATCGCGTCGGAAAGCTGAAAGCCGCATCGGCCGAAGCGGCTGCCGCTCACGTCACTTACGCCGACAATATCGCAGCGCTTGCCGGCGTCGATCTGGTCATCGAGGCCGTGTTCGAGGATCTGCAAGTCAAGACCGACGTGTTGCAGCGTCTTGCGGCGACAGTTCGCGCCGACGCCGTCATCGCCACCAACACCTCCTATCTCGACCTCGACCAACTGGCCGAAGCGACGCACCGGCCGGCCGACGTCATCGGCCTGCATTTCTTCGCACCGGTGCACCGCATGCGCCTGCTCGAAGTGGTGCGCGGCGCAAAAAGCGATCCGACGGCGCTGGCGAGCGGCGTCTGGCTGGCGAAGACGATCGGCAAGCTGCCGATTATCGCCGGCGTCTGCGAAGGCTTCATCGGAAACCGCATCTACACGAGATACCGCGCGCAATGCGAATACATGCTGGAAGAAGGCGCGCTCCCACAGGAACTCGACGCGGCAATGGAAGACCTCGGCTTCGCCATGGGTCCATTCGGGGTGTCCGATCTGTCCGGCCTTGACATCGCCTGGGCGACGCGCAAGCGGAAAGCCGCCGGCCGCGATCCGCGCGAGCGTTATGTCGGCATAGCCGACCGCATTTGCGAGATGGGCCGGCTCGGCCGCAAGACCGGCGCCGGCTGGTACGATTATTCGGTCGGCTCCGGCCGGGGCGCGGTCGACCCGGTCGTCACCGAACTCGTCCGCGCCGAAGCCCTGAAACAGGGGCGGCCGCAGAAAATCCTCGCCAGGGCGGAGATGCAGGGCCGCGTGCTCGGCGCGATCGTCAACGAGGCAGCACTTCTGCTCGGCGAAGGCATCGCGCGTTCGGCGGCCGAGATCGACCTCGTGCTGGTCAACGGTTTCGGTTTCTCGAAATTTCGCGGCGGCCCGGTCTTCCAAGCCTCGCGCAAGGCACCGGCTGAAATCGAGGCAATGGTGGAAGCCGCGGGGCAGGCGACCGGATTCGGGTTCAAGCGAGGCGATGTGGGGTCGCTGATGGCAGGCGTCCCCAACTGAGCCGCGGCGGCCGATCTCGATACGCCGCCACCTCGACCGGTTCCTTTATCACCGCGCCGCCGCAAGCCGCCGCTGCGGTGTGACTGCGCGCAGATACCGGACTATCGGGAAGCCAAGACGCACTGGATTTGCGCCCTGACAATTCAAACAGGCAATGCCTATATTGAGACAAATCCAAACCCAAGGAGGTCCAGGGACCATGACAACCGAACGCGCAGTGCTTGCCGGCGGGTGCTTCTGGGGCATGCAGGATCTGATCCGACGCTATCCCGGCGTGATTTCCACGCGAGTCGGCTATTCGGGCGGTGACGTGCCAAATGCTACCTACCGCAACCACGGTAGCCATGCAGAAGCGATCGAGATCCTCTTCGATCCGGCGAAGATCAGCTTCCGCGACCTGCTGGAATTCTTCTTCCAGATTCATGATCCGACGACGCGCAATCGCCAGGGCAACGATGTCGGCGCAAGCTATCGCTCGGCGATCTTCTATGCCGACGATGAGCAGAAGCGCGTTGCCGAAGACACCATAGCCGACGTCGACGCCTCGGGTATCTGGCCAGGGAAAGTCGTCACCGAGGTGACGCCGGCCGGCGATTTCTGGCAGGCCGAACCGGAACACCAGGATTATCTTGAGCGCTACCCCAACGGCTATACCTGCCATTTCCCGCGGCCGAACTGGAGGCTTCCGAAACGCACGGAAATTCGCCGCGCCGGATAAGCGGTAACTGCCAACCCTAGCCGGCCTTCCGCTCCGACGGCAGTGCATTCCCACAAAAATCGGCACGGGCATAGCTGCCCGCGCCGACAACTGATGTCTCATCATCAATGGTGCTTGCCAAGTCGAGCCCCTACCTCGTGCTCGACTTAGGGCGGCGAACCTGCACGTTGACTGTCTTCCCGGGAAGGCTACATTATAGAAATATCAGTACTACTTCAGAAAATCATGTCGCGAATTCGATCTAGATCATCATGTAATATATTATATCTTGTCTGAAAACCACTTCAGCGCCTTCTCGAAACTTCCGAACTCGATGGTCCTGAGCCTCTTTCCGTCTTCGGTACGAATCGTCTCGATACCTCTGTAGAAAGAAATCGAGCCGTTACCACTCGGTACAGTCCATTGGACGCGATAGAGCACTTTGCTATCGCTCTCCCTGATGACCGTCTCGAAAGTATGTTTCATCGGGCCAAGCCAATAAATCTCATTCGTAAATCAAGCACCCCCTCAATTCTTGCTTTGCCTGCTTCATGGCAGTCGGCAACAAACGGAGATGTTTCAAAACGAGACTTATCCTGCGCGCGATGATCGATTTCGGTACCCAAGTTCCCTTTTCCCCCGTGGCCGGCGTGGACAAGACGGCAACAGGCAAGATGCGGGCCATCGAGTCCCAATATTCAGGGCGGGAATAGTTGAAGACCGCCGCGTGAACCGCGATTACTTGGCCGGCGCGCATCGAAGCGCCGGCCAAGGCGGCAAAGGTGTTGGGTGGGTGGGATGCCGCAACACAACGTGTCACGAATTATTGATCGCGCCTAGAACTACCAGGCTCATGAATTGGAGCTATCCCGGCAGCGAGTTCCTTGTCCACCAGCCTTCCTAGGTGGAAGGTCAGGGATAATGTCGATACATTGAGGCGCTTCTGCTTCGTTCTTCCATGGCGGCTGAGTTCACGAATTTCTCAGCCGCGACCCAAATGGCGGATCCGTGAACCAAGCGGGGAAAATCGTAATGCCGCGTCTATGACAATCTGCGTCCACGCGCCGGATCGAGCAGGACGCAACCCTGCGGGTTAAAGGTTACCGACACCTGTGCGCCTTCCGACCAGAGGTGTCCCGCGATAGGGTTGACGGCGCGGAGAACCGACGGCCCGCCTGCGTCGATCTCGTAGGCCACGTTGCCGCCGAGATAGGCGGCCGAGATCACGCGCCCGGGAAATGTGTTGACGCCGCCGTCCCTGCCGTCGGCGATCCGCAGCCGCTGCGGGCGGATGACGAGGTCGACGGCGTTTCCCGTCTTTAGCCCGCCGGGCGCCGCGACGGTGACCACGTGATCTCCCGCGATCGAGATTTCGGCGCTCTCTCCATAGACAGAACTGACCGTGCCGGCGACGATGTTGGCTTTGCCGAGGAAACTGGCGACGAACTTGGTGTCCGGCTGCTCGTAGACCTGGCTCGGCGTGCCGATCTGCTCGATCCGCCCGGCGTTCATCACCACGATCTGGTCCGACATCGCCAGCGCCTCCTCCTGATCGTGTGTGACGAAGATGGCCGTGATGCCGGTCTCGCGCTGGATCTTCTTGATCTCGCCGCGCATCTCCTCGCGCATGTTGGCGTCGAGCGCCGAAAGCGGCTCGTCCATTAGCAGCACTTCGGGCTCGAAGACGATGGCGCGGGCGAGCGCGATGCGCTGCTGCTGCCCGCCGGAAAGCTGGTGCGGAAGTTTCTTCTCGCTGCCGGGAAGCCGGATCATCTCCAGCGCGGCTGCGACTTTTCGGACAATATCGGCCTTTGGCACGTCGCGGTATTTGAGCCCGAACGCGACATTGTCGAACACCGTCTTGTGCGGGAAGAGCGCGTAGTTCTGGAACACCAGGCCGGTGTTGCGTTTGTAGATCGGCACCTGGTCGACACGCTTGCCGCCGATCGAAATCCTTCCTCCGGAAATCGCGACCAGGCCGGCGATGGCACGCAGCACCGTCGTCTTGCCGCAGCCCGACGGGCCGAGCAGCGTGACGAAGCGCCCCTTGCCGATCGAAAGCGAGAAGTTCTTCACCGCGCTGAATTTGCCGTAGTCGATGTCGACGCCCTGGAATTCGACTGCCGGACTGTCCATCCAATCCCCTCAAAGTCCGCGAGGAAGGGAACCGGGCCTTCACGACCCGGTTCCCGCCGATCCATGTGGTTGCGTAATTACGCGCCCTTGGAAATCCTGTCCCACTGCTTGGTCCAGGCATCCTCGTTCTCGGCCCAGTAGACCGGATCGGCGAAGGTCAGCGCCTTCATCTGGCCGGTCGGGTCGAAGGCCGGAAGCGCTGCGATCTTTTCGGTGAGCTTCACCTTGGTCGGGTCGAGCGACGGCGGATAGTTCTGGCCTTCCGCCACCGCGATGGAAGTCGCCGGATCGAGCATGAAGTTGATCAGTTCCTCGCATTCGGCCATCGGCGAGCCTTTCAGCACCAGCATGTCCTCCATCCAGGCATAGGAGCCCGCAGGATCGAGATAGCCGATCGGCTGGTTTTGCTGCTGCAGGGCGGCGACGCGGCCCGACCAGGCGTCAGTCACCACGATCTCGCCCTTGGTGAGCAGGTCCATCAGCTCGGCGCCGGAACTCCAGAACTTCTTGGCGAGGTCGCGCGTCTCCCGCACCTTGGCCCAGATCGCGTCCATGTCGGTGATCTTGTTGGGGTCCTGGCCGGTCGCCAGCGCGGCGTACCAGACGCGCGTCGTCATGTCGGCATAGCCGCCGACCTTGCCGGCATATTTGGGATCGGTGAGCAGTTTTGCGCCCTTCTCCTTCGCCTCCTCCGGCGAGATCACCGTCGTGTTGTAGGCAAGGCCGGTGGTTCCGTAATCGTAGGGTACGGCCGAGAGTTTCGGCGTGATCTTGCGGAACGGCTCGATCATGGCCGTCAGCACGTTGGCCATGTTCGGGATGTTGGCCTCGTTGATCTCCGAGTTCCAACCCGCCTGGACGTATTTGATGTAGTAGTTGACGCCCGAGGAGTGGATGATCTGGTAGTCGCCCTCCTTCGAGGTCTTCATCTTGGTGATGATCTCGTTCTCGTCGCCGAACGTCCCCTGCACCACCTTGACGCCGGATTTCGCCGTGTAGGGCTGGAAGGCAAACTTGTCGATCGCCTCTTGGACGACGCCGCCCCAGCCGTCGAAACGCACTTCGGTGGCGGCGGCGATGGCCCGCGTGATCCATGGCATCTGAACGCCGGCAGCAGCGGCCGCGGCGGCGGTCAGGCCGAGGAAATGACGGCGCGACAGGTCGCCATTCCCGTATCGCTCGGTCAGCCTCTCGAGTCTTCTGGTCTGTGTAAGCTTCATGTCAGTCTCCCATTTGTTGCTTTTGTGATTTCAACCCGGAAAGCAGCTTGGCGGCCAGGCCGCCCAGCAGCGGTATGCCGACGGTGATCACGATCATCAACGTGCCCAGCGCGTTGACCTCCGGGCTGATCGAGACTTTCAGCATCGACAATATCTGCGTCGGCATCGTCTCGACGCCGGCGGGCCGCCAGAACAGGCTGGCGGTGGTGTTGTCGAAAGAGATGGTGAAGGCCAGCAGCACGCTGGCGAACACTGCCGGCATCAGCAGCGGCAGCGTGATCTCTCGAAAAGTCGAGCCGCGCGGCGCGCCGAGCGACAGCGATGCCTCCTCATAAACCCGCCTTATGCCGATCAGCCGCGCCTGGATGACCAGCACGACGAAAGGCAGGGCGAGCAGGATGTGGCCGAGAAGCAGGATGAGATAGCTGCGCGGCTGGTCGATCGCCTTGATCATCACCAAGAGGCCGACGCCGAGGATGGTTTCGGGCACCAGAGCGGGGAGGATCGCCAGCGTATTGACAGCTGACTTTCCCGGGAACTCGAAGCGGACCAGCGCCAGCGACGCGCCGATGCCGATGAGTGTGGTGACCGCGGCGGTGACGAGGGCGATCCACATCGACGTCCGGAACGCCGTCAGCACGTTCTCGTTCTGCATCAGCACCTCGTACCAGTGCAGGCTGAAGCCGGTGATCGGAAAGCCGCCGAACATCGAGGCGTTGAAGGACAGCACCACCGTGGCGACGATCGGCGCGAACATGAAGATGTAGACGAGAAGCGTCATCGCGCAGGTGAGCCACCAGCCCCAGCGCCCCGACCCGTCGCTCGGCGCGTTCATGCGCTCATGCCCTTCATGATCTGCGACAGGCCCATGTAGCGGCTGTAGGCGACCGCCACGAGGCCGAGCAACACGAACAGCACGATCGACAGCGTCGCGCCGAGCGGCCAGTTCAACTGCCCCATGATCGTGTCGTAGATCAGATTGCCGAACAGCGCGTCGCGCGGCCCCCCGAGCAGTTGCGGCGTGACATAGCTGCCCGCCGCCAGCACGAAGCAGAGCAGGAGCCCCGCCGCGAGGCCGGGCAGCGACAGCGGCAAGGTCACCTCGCGAAACGCCTGCGCGCTGGTGCAGCCCATCGAGCGCGCGGCCAGGATCAAGCTGCGGTCGATGCCCTCAAGGCTGACATAAACGTTGAGGATCATGTAGGGCAGCAGGAAATGCACCAGCCCCATGATGACGGCGCCTTCGGTGTAGAGCAGGCGCAGGGGCTCGCTGATCAGGCCGAGATGCAGCAGCGTCGCGTTGATCAGCCCCTGTCCGCCGAGGATATGGATCCAGGAGAAGGTGCGGATGGTGAAGCTGATCCAGAACGGCACGATGAGCAGCAGGAGCAGCAGCCACTTGTGGCGGAAGGCCGTGGCCCATATGAAATAGGCTGGAAAATAGCCGAGCAGCGCGCAGATGATGGCCGTGACGATGCCGACGCGCACCGTCTTGAACAGGAAGCCGTGATAATAGCTGTCGGACAGGAATTCCTGCCAGTTCGCGAACGTCAGCGTCGCCTCTTCGATGCCCGCGGTGACGAAGGTGAAGAACGTATAGACCGCCATCACCGCGATCGGCAGGATCATCAGCACGACGATCAGGATGACGGTGGGAGCGGCGAGCGCCCATGCCAGGCGCCGGTCGTTGATGCTCCAGCCTTTCGCTGCGGCCATGCACTCCCCCGTTCCGCTGCCATCTTGGGGTATGCGGTCTGCTAAGGCAATGCGTGGCGTGGATTCGGCGACTATGCCAGCCTCAGCGGAGGATTGGGTCACTCGCCGTCACGGTGCGGTTCCGGACCGACGGCCGGTCAAGTCGGAACAGGGCGTTGGCCGGCTGGCCCTCGACCACATCGGCCACCAGCGGCCCAAGCGCGGGCCCGAACTTGAAGGCATGCCCCGAACAGCCGCAGGCGAGCACGATGGAGCCGACGCGGTCGACGACGAAATCGCCGTCCGGCGTCATGGTCCAGGGATGTCTCTGCGTCAGCTGCACGGTGCGCGGAAAATCCGGCATGCGCCGGTCGACCCAGCCAAGCAGCCGCGTCTGCTCCTGCAGATCGGGCTTCCATTCCGCGGCTTCCGGCTCCCACCCCTGCTGGCCCGAACTGAAGGCCAGCTTATAGCCGATGCCCGGTACCGGATGCCCATAGACGCCGCCCAGACCGTCCTCGTCGCCGCCCCATTCGCCGATGCCAGGAAGATCGACCAGCGCTGGCGCGGCGATGAACGTCACCTGTGCCACGGCGGGCGCGAGCGGAACCTCGATGCCGAGGTCGCGCAGGAGCGGACCTGACCAAGGGCCTGCCGCCACGACCACCGTCTCGGCCTCGAGCGTCCGCTTCTCCGTGACCACGCGCGTTGCGCCGCCCGTTTCCACCGCGACGACGCGTTCCGGTTCGTAGAGCAATACGCCGGATGCGAGCGCCCCGGCCTTCATGGCCGCCATCGCCTCGTCCGACAGCACCGTGCCGGCGTCGGGGTGGAACAATCCGACCTTCGGCTCGTCCAGCCGCAGATAGGGCAGCCGCGCGTACAATCCCGCCGCGCCGAGTTCCTCGATCGCGCCGCCTGCGCCGCGGACCGCCGAGACGATGCCGGCGAGTTTTTCCGGCAGGCCAAAATCGATCTGCCCCGTCAGATGCAGGATTTTTCGTCCGGTGGCGGCTTCCAGTCCGCGCCAGCGGCGGATCGCGTCGCTGGCGAGGTCCACGTAGAATGGATGGTCATAGGCGATGCGGATGCCCCGAGACCGGCCAGTGGACGAAGTCAGCGGATGGCCGCTGCCGAAGCGGTCGACGACCGCCACGCTGCGCCCGCGCCTGCGAAGCTCCAGGGCGGCCGCAAGGCCGAACACACCGGCGCCAATGACGACGACGTCAAAACTATTGCGCACGATTGCACCATTTTCCGATTTCTAGCGGGTAGCTTGTTTCGAGGCTCTCCTGCAAGCCGCTGGTGTTGAAAGACGGTGGCATTGTCCGGACCTACCCTGCTGTGTATCTCATGAGCTTCCAATCCCGGTTGCCCAATCCGGCTGACGAGCGGCAACGCATGAGCCTCGTAGCCCGTTGGCTTCTAACAAAGACTGGCCCGCCCTCGGCAACTTTGGCCCGAATGCCCCGGGAACGCCTTGTGGCCCGGCAGTGCCACCGAAGCGACGGCTCCGAGGAGCGCCCTTGTTCGGGTTACGTCGCCACAGGTCATATCTTTTCATACGTCGGGAATAAATGACCGACTCATCCGGTCAAGAGTACGTCAATCGAACCGCTCGTTCATCCTTCGTGGAATGTCGTGCAATCGCGCACAGTTGCCTTTGCAGAGTTTTCAAAGTCGAGGTCTCGAACATTCTTGTGCCACAAGCATCAATATCCGAGCTTGCGCCGTGGAAAGTCAGTCCATTTTGTTCTGCGATGGCATCCATCACACCGTCACCGGCCCGCTTGACACGGGGAGCCTTATGCCCCCACGCTCGCTGAAGCAGACGGCCATCCCATCCTCAACGGAATTTGTCTGTCTCGACGCGCACGCCCTGCCGCCGCAAAATCATATCCAGCCTCCGGGCAAGGTGCAGGACATTGCGATGCCTAACGGAAAAGCCGATGTCGAGCGCTTCAACCAGGTGGTCCTGCCGCATCTCGGCGATGCCCTCGCATTGGCGCGCTGGCTCACAGGCAATGCTACGGATGCGGAGGACGTCGTCCAGGATGCCTGCATCAAGGCTTATGCTGGCATTGCCGGCTACGCGGGCGGTAATGCCCGCGCGTGGCTTCTGACCATCGTGCGCAACGCCTGCTACACTTGGCTGGCGCGTAACCGTCCGCGCGGCATCGTCTCCGTCGGCGACCTGAACGACCTCGACGACATGGGCACGGCCCAAGGAGTAAGCAGTCTCCTCGCCGAGAACCAGGAGACCGACCTGATCGCCAAGGCTGACGCGGCCGCGCTCGAAGCAGCGATCGCGGCTTTGCCGGAACCCTTCCGCGAGACCCTCGTGCTGCGCGATATCAATGGCCTCAGCTATCGAGAGATCGCCGACATGCTCGATGTTCCGCTCGGCACGGTGATGTCGCGCCTGGCGCGCGCTCGTGGCCAGCTTGTAACCGAGCTTGGGAGTGCGCGATGAGCACCCGCGACGATGGATTGCCGCAGGATGACGCAGGCATGACCCTGATGATCCACGCCTTGGTCGATGGTGAACTCGACGCCGCCACGGCACTGGCCGTCGAGCGGCGGATCGCGGCCGATCCCGCACTGGCCGCCGAGCACAGCCGTGTCTCCGCGGTCCGCAAGGCCGTTTCGAAGCTGCCGAGGCCGCCGGTCGACGACGCCTTCATGGCTAAGATCGCGGCTATTGCCACGACCGACGCTGCGCAGACCTCGCCTACGGCGAGCTACTCCCGCATCTCACCGATCTCCCGGTCACAGGCCCGGCACGCGCCTCGCGCCTGGTCGTTTCGAAACCTTAACTCTTTCGATTGGCGCGCCATAGCCGCGTCGATCGTCGTCACCGCCGTGCTCGCCAGCGGCGCGACGCAATGGGTGATGGTGAATGGCGCATCCGATGAGTTCGCCATGGCGGTCGCCAGTGGCCATCGCCGCAGCCTGTTGGCCGCGAGCCCGGTGGATGTCGTCTCTTCGGATCGCCATACCGTCAAGCCCTGGCTGGATGCGCGGCTCGGCCTGTCACCGCCCACACCCGACCTTGCAAAGGACGGCTTCTCGCTGATTGGCGGCAGGGTGGAGGTGATCGCCGACCGTGCCGTGCCGGCGTTGGTCTACCGCTACAACGAACATCTGATCACCGTCGTCGCGCAACCCCGGAACGACGGAAAAACGGCGGAACTCCGAAACTCTTCGACCGGCGGTTTTTCCATGGTTGAGTGGAGCGACGGGGCGTTCTCCTATTGGGCGATTTCCGATGTCGAGCGGCCGATGCTCGACAACTTCGTCAGCCGCTTCCGGGCTGCAACCGCCGCACCCTGATTTGGCTCGGAGTGGTCTCGCACGCCGTGTGGATAGAATTGACGGAAGGTTCGATGTGGAGCGAGGGCTTTGCCTGGTATCGCATCGAACCCGTCACATGCGGAACCATCGGTCGTGCGGCCGATCTCTCGATGAAAAATGCCGCTTCAAGAAAAAGAAAAATAAAATCTGCCTGCGGGGAATAAAACGACACAGCCTCCGGTCTAGTCGGCGAGTGTCGGCAATGACGTAACCTTCGCCGCTGCTCGCAAGGCAATAGTTCACAGAAAAGAGATCGCCATGTTCAATATGACACGCCGCTCCCTGCTCGGGAGCGCGGCCGCTGCTGCTGTCTTTGGTCTTGTCGGCAGGCTCGAGTTCGTTCCGTCGGCTTTCGCGGCCGCACCCGTCGAGCCCGCCGTGGGCTTCTATCGCTACAAGGTGGGATCGATCGACATCACCGCCATCTATGACGGCATCTGGCGGAAGCCGCACGATCCGACCTTCATTTCCAACGCCTCGGTCGACAACACAAAGGCCGCGCTGGCCAAAGCCGACCTTCCGACCGACTTCATGCCGATACCGCTGACCGTCGTGGTCCTGAAGGTCAACGACCGGCTGATCATGATGGATGCCGGATCGGGCGTCGGCCAATGGCAAGCCAATGCCACGCATTTGCCGGCAAACATGGCCGCGGCAGGCATCGACTATAAGGCCATCGACACAATCATGATCTCGCATTTCCATCCCGACCACGTCTGGGGCCTGATGGAGAAAGGGACCAACGATCCTGTGTTCCCGAATGCGGAGCTGGTCGTCAATTCCATGGAATACAAATGGTGGACCGACCCCAGCCGCGTCGATCAGCTTCCCGCGGGACGCAAGCCGGCGGGAAAACGCATCGCCGAGAACTTCCCTAAATGGAAAAACTGGAAGCTGGTCCAAGACGGCGATGAAGTCGGCCCGGGTATCCGGATCATCGCCGCGCCCGGCCATACACCCGGACATTCCGTTTTTCTCGCTACATCGGGCAGCGAGCAGATCATGGTGTCCGCCGACACGATGTACGTGCCGGCGCTGCTCGCGCCGCATCCCGAATGGCAGGGCAGCTACGACCAGGACGGCCCCACCGCCGTCGAGACCCGCCACAAGCTGATCGATAGGGTGATAGCCGACAACATCAGGATCTGCGGATCGCACTTCCCGTTCCCGGGAACGGGGACCTTCGTGAAGGACGGCAACGCCTACGGCTTTACGCCGGTCGTCCAGAGCTAAGCTCCTTCTCAAAATCGACAGTGAGAAAGATCATGACAAAGCTTTTCGGACTTCTCAGCGCCGTAGCGCTTCTAGCGGCCGCCTCGGCGGTGGCTCCCCTGCCCGCCTACGCGGTGGACGACCTGGAATCGTCCGATGCGCCCGACCTGACCTCGGTCAGGGCGAAGATCGACGCCAAGGACTATCAAGGGGCCCTGACCGAGCTTCGCGACCTAGCGCAGGATGTCCAGCAGCCCGACGTCTACAATCTGCTGGGCTTCACGTTGCGACAGACCGGCGACTACCAGACGTCGCTCACCTACTATCAGAAGGCCCTCGAACTCAGGCCGGACTTCAAGGCGGCGCACGAGTATCTGGGTGAACTTTATGTCGAAACCGGCGACATGAAAAATGCCCAGATGCAGTTGGCGTCACTGCAACAGCTTTGTCCCGGCGGCTGCGACGAACTCGAAGACCTGCAAAAAGCGATCAACGCCAACGCGACCAAGTGAGACCATGGGCAGGCGCTTTGGCGCCTGCCCATCCTCCACAGATCTGGGGTAGATCATGACAGTTCAAAATTTTTCGAGCACCCTCAGGATTTCGAGAGTGCGCCTCGCCGATATCGGCTTGCTGGCAGGCCGATTTCTGCTTGCGCTGATCTTCGTCCATGAAGGTTTCGCGCTCACCCTCCACTTTGGCCGTGTCGTGCAGACGATGGCCCAGTTGGGCATCAGCCTTCCGCTTGTCATTGCCGTTATCGCCCTGCAGATCGGGGCGGGGCTTTCGATCGGCTTGGGACTCCTGACGCGCTTCGGCGCGATCGCGCTGGGGCTGTTTTGCCTGGCAACGGCAACGATGTTCCACACGAACTTCGCCAACCAGAACGAGTTGCTGCACTTCGAAAAGGATCTCGCCATAGCCGGGGGCATGTTTGTGCTGGCCATTGCCGGTGCCGGTGCCCTTTCGTTCGATGCCCATTTCAACCGTCGCTGAAGTGGCAACCCGTCCAACAACAAGCCTGCGGCCGACTACCAACTGCATGGCCGCAGGGCGAAGCCGGCGCAAACGCCTCGGACGCCACCCGTTAATCAGGAGCCGGCGCAAGCCTCTTCCACGCACTGTTGGGAATTCGGCCTGCTGGACAGGCTGACGGGCTTAAGCAAATCATGCAAAACGATATTCTTTGCCGTCATGAAACGTTCAGAACCTGAGCGATTTGTTCTTCCAGAGCCGAAAACCGCCCTCGAACGCATTTCGATTGTCGCCGCGCCGGCATTCGGCAGGCAACTGATCAAGTTTCTCGACATTGCCGCCGCCGATGACAACGTAGTCCGGCTCCATCGCGGCGCGCAGCTTGCTTACGACGTCGAAGACATATTTCTTCCATTTGTCCGGACCGTGTTTTTCCAGACCGCGCTCGCCCACATAGTCCTCGAAACTACGGCCCTTTTTGTAGGGAAGGTGCGCAAGCTCCATTGGCTGGGCGACATCATCGACGATCATTGCCGCGCCGAGACCCGTACCGAGCCCCAGGAACAGCATGCGTCCGCCTTGGTAGCTGCCGATAGCCTGCATCAGCGCATCGTTGACGACCTTTGACGGCTTGCCAAAGCTCGCGGCGAAATCGAAACCGACCCAGCCCCTCCCGAGATTGGCCGGCTCTATGAGAGGCTTGTTGTGGTGGACGGGGCCCGGATAACCGATCGAAACGACATCGAAGTGAAGACCGTCCGCCAGCGCCCTGACCTTCTCGGTCATCCGTTGCGCGCTCATGTCCGGCCCGGACTTCGACTTCCGTTCCTCTCCACCCGAACTCAGTAAGGTCTTTACGTGTGAGCCGCCGATGTCGACGGCCAGAATAACCTGTTCAGCATGGCTATCTTCAGCCTTCGAAGGCGTGCTCACCTGCTTGTCTCCACTCACCTTATTGTTCGGGATCGATCCAACCGTTCGGCGGCGTCAGCGCGTCCGAGGCGCCAGCCGGCCCCCAGGTCCCGGGTTCATAGATGGCTGGCGGCGACTTGTTGTCGAGCACGGGACCGACGATGCGCCACGCGATCTCGCTGGCGTCCCGCCGCGTGAAGAGCTGGGCGTTGCCGTTCATGGCGTCGCCGATCAGCCGCTCATATGGCTCCATGTCCCCGACATCGTCGTCGACCGCCGCGAGTTCCACCTGCTCGCCCAGCATCTCGTCGCCCGCCGCTTTGCGTCGCGCGCCGATGCCGATCAGCATTTCGGGGGCGATGCGGAAGCGGACATAGTTCGAATGGCCGTCCTTGATCTCATCGAACACGTTGATCGGCGGCCGCTTCAGCCGAACCACCACCTCGGTGACGTGGACGGGCAGGCACTTCCCTGCCCTGATGAAGAACGGCACGTCGCGCCAACGCCACGTGTCCACGAAAAAGCGCACAGCGGCGAATGTCTCGACGGTGGACGCTGGCGCGACGCCGGGCTCCTGCAGGTAGCCGGCAAACTGGCCGCGCACCACGTCCGCGGGCGTCAGCGTCCGGATCGCCTTCAGCACCTGCACCTTCTCGTCGATCAGATCGTCGGCGGAGCGGCCGGCCGGAGGCTCCATCGCCAACAGAAGCAGAATGTTGAGGAGATGGTTTTCGATCACGTCACGGATGCAGCCGACTTCGTCATAGAAGCGCCCGCGCCCCTGGACGCCGAAATCCTCGGCCATGGTGATCTGGACGCTCTCCACATAGTTCCGGTTCCAGATCGGCTCGAGGAACGAGTTTGCGAAGCGGAAATAGAGCAGGTTCTGGATGGCTTCCTTGCCGAGATAGTGATCAATGCGGAAGATCGATTTCTCCTCGAAGGCGATCTGCAGCACCCGGTTCAGCCACCGCGCCGACTGAAGATCGCGCCCGAACGGTTTTTCGACCATCAGCCGGCCGCCGTCTGAGCCGCCGGATTGTTCCAGTCCTTGGACGACCGGCTCGAACATGCTCGGCGGAATGGCGAGATAGTAAAGCGGATGCCGGCACGAGCCGAGGGTGTCTTTAAGCCGGTCAAAAGTGGCTTGGTTGCGATAGTCGCCGCTGACATAGCGCAACAGCGCCGCAAGTTTGGCGAACACGGCTTCGTCGACGTTACCGATTGCCTTGGCGATGCCATCCTTGGCGCGCGCCTGGAGCTGCGCGACGTCCCAGGCGTCCAGCGCCACGCCGACGACCGGTTCGCTCAACGTGCCCCGGGCGACCATTGAATACAGCGCCGGGAATATCTTTTTGTGCGCAAGGTCGCCCGTCGCCCCGAACAGCACCAGCGCATCGCATCGCCCGTCCATCATGATCGACATATCCCTTGGTATATTCCCGCCCTTGCCCACCGTTGGCTTGCTGAGATAGCGGCAAGCATAGCCGAAGGCAGGCCGGCTTAGCCAATGTCTCTCGCCACGATTTCAATGGTGAATTCGGCATTCTCCCAGCGTTCTGCCTCATGCCAGAAGAATGTGAAGACAATGCTTCCGCCCGGCTTCATGCCGTCGACGGGAAGATCGGCGACATGAACGCCGAACGCGTTCTGGCTGGTCTCGCGGTCCTGATAGGTTTTCCCGTCATCTATGCTCCAGTGCACGAGCGCGGCGGCCAGCACTTCCACCCGCAAGGTCTTGCCGGATGGAATAGAGCGGATCTTGTTGTTGAACCGCCATGACCTGATGGACGAGCCGGTCTTGCCCTTGATGTAGCGTTCGACGCCTTGAAGCGGCATGTCGAAAACCTTGCCGTCGCGGAGCGAGCGCAACAGCTTGATGTGCTCTGAATGAGCCCAAACCAGCGGCATGGCGCTGCCAGTCGGGCCGCCGCGAAACAGCTCACGATCGGCCATGTCCTCGCCGTCCCAAACCTGTTCGGGAAGCAGGCCGCCGGCGCCTGCGCTGCCCTCCAATGTCGCCAGTAAGGCCCGCGCCTTGTCGATCCGCCCAGCGGCCAGTTCGTAATGCGCGCGCTCGCCGACGAGCAGCGGCCACGGCCTGCCTTGGCCTACACCGTCGAAAGGTGCGCCATCGGCGTGCTCGCCATAGCCGTCCCCAGTATACCGATACCAGACCGGACCTTGCGGCAGGTCGCAGCGCAGTTCGGCGTCGATGACCGTGACTGTATCCACAATGCGCGGATCATCGGCGGCTCTCAGACCGAACCGGACAAGGGCCAATGCATCTGGGCTGATGATCGCCCGCGCCGGCTGATCGGTCTCATCGGGCGACCGGTTCTTGATCGGCACAAATCCGTCCTTGGGTGAAGCCGCATCGGCAACATCCGGCGGTGCTATGCGGACATAATAGCCGTTCACGCCATGCCGTCCGCATGCGTCGGTGCCGCTCACATAGGTCCAGCGCTCGATCTGCTCGTTCCAGGAATCGGCGGTCTCACGCAGGTAGCACGCAGCGTCGGTCATGCCGCATGTGTCGAGTATATCCGCCGAAGCAAGCAGCGCGGCAATCTCGACGGCAAGCGTGAACGGGCTGTAGCCTGCGTCCTCCTCCCACCTGTCCTCCCCGGTAACCGGGCCCTTGCGTACCAGGAACGACGCTGCACGCTCGATCATCGGCGTGAAAGTTTGCATCCTCTCAAGCGGCAGTTGGCGCTCGCGAATAAGCGCATCCGCCAGCAGGATGGGAAAGGCGCATTCGTCCATCTGGATGCCGTCCCAATAGGCCGTGCCATCCAGCCACGCGTTTTGCGGCCAGTGACCATCCGCCTCCTGGATCGTGCGGAGATAAGCGAGTATTTGCAGCGCATCGGCGCCGGCGCCGGAGGCTAGAAAACCACCAGCCGTTTCGACGAGATCCCGCGGCCACACCAGATGATAGCCGCCAAGATCCTCGTCGCCCTTGCTGAAACCCCAGGGGATCGAAAGGCTCGCCACGGCTGGACCCGGAAATCCAAGCGGACGGTGCGTCGCCAGGACCGCCGTGCTGATGCGGTAGCCGTTCAGCCCGGACGCTCCCTTGCGGTCGAGCCCGAGCAAGGTCTGCTGCCAGTCGCGCCACCCGGCGACGTACCATTTGGCGGCCGGGTCGAAGCCAGCCATCAGGCTGGCTCGCGCATTATAGGCGGCCTCCTGCGGGCTCGGACCGAAGGCGAGCGCCAGAACGGCACGCGTTTCGTCCGCCGAAAAACCGATCTCGCCGGTGAGAGCGACATTGCCGTCTTCGGCACGCTGACAGTCTGGGTCGAGACGCCCCGCCGATTTGAGTTGCTGCCAGCCGTCGGAAAACCCGACATAGCCCACGGAACTGGATACCCACGGCACGGATGAGGCGAGCGCCAGCGACACGCCCCCCGTCCCCGTTGCAAACAACATCTGTTGCCCCTTGTAGTCTCCGATCCAGGCCGTGTTGCCGGCGCCTGAATTAACCAGGTGGGGCGCCAGCAAGGCATAGACCCGGTAGTCGCTGACCTGTCCCTTCAGGACGTTGAAGCTGATTTCCTGCAGCACGGTCGGCCGCGCCGGATCGACGAGAATTCGTTTCTCGATCCTATAGGCGCCGTCGATCGCCGTGTTGGTGAGGAGATAAGCCGGTACGCCATCCTCGAACATATCAACGGCATGCTCGGCGTGCCGCTTCTCTTCCGAGAAATAGCCTGCCGCACCACAGACGATCAGCCCCAGGTCACGAGTGCAGGCATGATCGACATGTGGGTAATAAACTTCGTTGAGAATGCCGTGGCTGAGCGTGAACCATACCCGGCAGGCTGGTGAAAGCGCAGTACCGACGCCGCTCTTGGCGCTCGAAGTCCAGCGCGCGGCGATGCCGGGCGCGCCCCGCGCGACGGACTGCGTTGTTTTCATCCGAACGTCACCATGCCGCTCCGAATCGCACACCACTATATCTTCAATTGTGAATTCCACAGCGCCGCTGCCCAAAATCCAGCGCCTTGATGAACAGCTATCAGTACGTTCCGATTGGCGTGTATGGCCGGGTGCCCGCCCGCCGATCCGTTGCGTGCCTATGATCCGGTTTTGACCTCGCATGGCGGCCCCCTGTGGACCGGGCGCGCCGCTGCCGGAGAAAGGTGTCCCACACCTTGCCGGCCCAAGCGATCGAAGCGGCATGACCGGAGGTCAAGAGAAGCATCTGCTCGCGGCTATCCCGGTTCGGAAGCGTGCGAAGTCGAAAACAGTTTAGTTCGAAAGAATACTTCGATTGGCTACAGCATATAAGGTTCGACCAGCAACCAAGGAGCACTCGCCATGACGTTTTTCAAAGCCGGCCTGGCCATCGCGGCCGCGCTCTCCCTCGCCTCGACAACCATCCCGGCACGTGCCGAGCCGCTCAAGAACATCGTGCTGGTCCATGGCGCCTGGGTCGACGCCTCGGGCTGGAAGCCGGTCTATGAGATTCTCGTCAGAGAGGGCTTTCATGTTAGCATAGTGCAGGAGCCCGAAACTTCGTTTCAGGATGACGTTGCGGCCGCCAAGCGCGTCCTCGACATGCAGGACGGCCCCACGCTTCTCGTCGGCCATAGCTATGGCGGCTCGATCATCACCGAGGCCGGGGTTCATCCGAACGTCGCCGGCCTCGTCTATGTGGCCGCGCACGCCCCCGATGTCGGCGAAGACGAGGGTGCGCTGGGCAAGAAGACGCCGAGCGTGCTCACAAAAACAGAAGGGGCCATCGAGAAAACGCCGGACGGATACACCTATCTCGACCCTGCGGAATTTCCGAAACTCTTCGCGCCTGATCTGCCGCGAGACCGGGCGGAGTTCGTGGCGCGCTCCCAGGTTCTGGCGGCGGCGAGCGTCTTCACCACACCGCTGACCGCGGCGGCGTGGAAGACGAAGCCGAGCTGGGGAATCGTCGCCGGGAACGACCAGATCATCAATCCCGATCTCGAACGCTGGTACTACGCCCGGGCGAAGAGCCACACCACCGAGATAAAAGGCGCCAGCCACTCGGTTTATGAATCCCACCCGAAGGAAGTGGCGGCCGTGATCGCCGAAGCCGCACGGAAACTTCAGCATTAGCCGCCGAGCCGGCATTCTGGCCGGCGCCCAGAAACGCGAGAGCGTCGTGCAACCTAATCCAATTGGCCGAGCAATGACTTGGCCCGTTGCACCCGCGAGGCGGAAAAACCCTCCGTCAAGCGGCCGTATATTGGTGCAAGGATCGCAAGCGCCTCATGTTCTCTGCCATGCCCCACGAGGAACTCTGCCAGCCCTGTCGCTGCCGAAAGCTCCCAAAAAAGCGCCTGTTGCTCCGCTGCCTGATTCATCGATCGGCGATATAAACTTTCAACCGTGCCCAGGTCGCTAGCGCCGTTTCGTTCCAGCAACTCGGCTTTGGTCCTCAACATTTCGGGCACATACCAGCGGTAATCGGTCTCATACGCAAACCGTAGCGCTTCATCGATCTCATATAGACTCTCTTCGATCCGCCCCACCGCTCCAAGGACGGCCGCGAGTTCGGTGCGAAAAAAGGGGAAAAACAGCAGATACTTAGCTTCCTTCATCTCGGCGAGACCGGAACGAAGCGGATCCACTCCGGCCACAGGCGAGGGAGTTCGGGCCAAAAGGCTGCCCTTTATGCAGGTTCCCGCGGCATAAAAGGGACGTAATGAATGTTTGTACGCCGTGGCGACAAGCTCCTCGCCGTAGTCACCGGCCTGGCCCCATTCCCCGAGACTCAGGGAAACAAAGCCGGCCGCCCAAGCCAGAGCGACGCAAAGCAGGGTTGGCTGGTGCGTGCCGCGCGCTTCGTCGATAGCATCGTGCGATTCGCGGGATGCGGCCTCCAGAAATCCTTGTGAGAGCAAAGTAACCGTGCGGTGAGCGAGAGACGAAGAGCGCGGGTCGCCTCCAAGCCTGATCATGTCGCGGCGCCGGCTCGCCACGGAATAGTGATCGATCGCCCATCGCAAGCGCTCACTGGCTTGTCCGTGATCGGCCAGATAGGTCTGAGGTACGCCGCGCAGCCAGGCGGCGGTCGCCCTGGATTGAAGATCACCGCCCTTTACGGCTTCCTCATAGTCGCGGGCAAAGGCCAATGCGTCCTTGAGAGCCATCGAACGGGCGGAAAACAGCCAAAGACCACAGGTCGCGCGTTGTTGATATTCTGAATCCTCGAGACGCCGCGCCAATTCGAGGGTGCGCATAAGCACCTCGCGGGCGCGGGGGCTCATTCCCTGAGTGTAGATGAGAGCGATGCCCAGACTGCATCGCAGGATCATTTCGCTGCGCGTCCCGACCGCTCCTGTTTGCGCCAGTGCTTTTTCAGCCCAGTCGCAGCACTCCGTGGCGAGCGACGACGCGATCCAGAAATCACTTGCCGTGGCGGCAAGATCGACGCCCAAAGCTTTGTCGCCGACGGAAGACAACGTCCAGTTCAGCGCAGAGCGAAGAGTGTCGACTTCCCGGTTATAGCGTCCGAGATCGTCGATTGCTCCCTGAAGGCCATCTTCTTTTGAGAAAGGAGCAAACAGCGCCAGACAGAACTCCGCGAGCCGCCTCAGGGCCTGCCCGTGCTCGCCGCTGTCGGCCAGTTTCTCATGGGAATACACCCGAACCGTCTCGAGCAGGCGCCAGCGGGGCATGCTCTCAGATCCGTCCAATGTTGCCAGAGATTTGGAGACCAGATTCGATATGCCGAGAGCGACCAGCGATTCCGTTTCGGACATTACGGCCGTCGCTGCTTCGAGCGTGAACCCTGCCGGGAAGATGGCGAGATGCCGAAGGAGCCGCCGTTCCGCCTCGGGCAGCAGTTCGTAGCTCCAGTCCAAAGTCGCGCGCAATGTCTGGTGCCGTGGCAGCGCCGTGCGGCGACCGCCGGTGAGCAGCGCGAAACGGTCGTCGAGACGCCCCGCGACTTGCTGGATGCCGAGTGTCGCCGCCCTGGCGGCCGCGAACTCGATCGCCAGTGGAATGCCGTCGAGTTGGCGGCAAATGGCGGCGATCGCCGGGACATTGTCGCCCTCCGGCCGGAAATCTGACCGCAAGGAGCGCGTCCGCGTGACGAAAAGCAACACTGCGCTGTGTTGCAGAAGGTCGTCATGCTCCTCAAGCTCCTCGGCCGGGGTCTCCAGAGGCGGCACGCGATAGGCGAACTCGCCCTCGATGCGAAGCAACTCCCTGCTTGTTGCAAGCACCGATACATTCGGGCACTGGCTGACGAGGACCTCCGCCATCGTGGCTGCGGCGTCGATGACATGCTCGCAATTGTCGAGGACCAACAGTATTTTTCTGCCGCCGACCGCCCGGGCCACCGCCTGCGGCGATACCTTCTCGCCATGCAGTTGCAGATTGAGGACCTGGGCGATCGTCGAAGGCACAAGATCGGGATCCGCGAGGGAAACCAGCTCCGCCAATAGCACGTCGCTTGCCAGAATTGGGAACAGCCTGCGCGCCACCTCGGCCGCCAGCACGGTCTTGCCGATGCCGCCCGGCCCCGTCAGCGTCACCACGCGATAGGCGGAAACGAGGTCGCGCAACTGCTGGACCGCCGTTTCCCGCCCCACGAGAGCCGATGCAGCCACCGGAACGTTGGTCAGGAATGGATGCACCTCGTAACGCACCAGGCCCTGCATGTCCGGCGGCGTTGGCGAGCTTTCCTGCCGGGTGGTCCAGCGTCCCAGGAGGCGATAGCCACGGCCGGAAACGGTCTTCAGCAGGCCGCGATCCTCGCCCAGGGCCTTACGGATCGCGGCGATATGGACCTGGACGGTATTGTCCTCCACAACGAGGCCGGGCCACACCCGCCTCATCACATCGTCCTTGGTCACCAGTTCCCCGCCGGATTCAACGAGCGTCTCGATAATCTCGAAGGCGCGGCTGCCAATCGGGACTGCCACGCCATGGGCACGCAACTCTCGCTTCGCGAGATCGACTTCCCATCCACGGGATTCAAACACGCGTGCTTCGATCTGCCCCAATGCGATGCCGATCTCGCTGTTGAGAATTGTGACTTCCCAGTTAAGCACCAGCCTGTCCGCGAGCACAATGGCCGATTGTCTTTGTCAGGGCATATCGAGAGGCATCTGCGCGTCGCCGCCAGATCGCTTCAGAATATTTCAGATTTCCTCACGGAGCTTAATTCGACCCCGGACCGCATCGCGCCTAGGTTTTTCCCGTCGGGCAGAAGTCGCCCGCAGCCATCGAAAACCAGACGGAACCGCCAATGACGGCCGGTTCGGCACAGGAGGACGACATGTCTGCACTCTCCCTTTCCACAACGCGGCGCGAACTGCTCCTCACCGGCGCCGCCGCAGCGGCTATCAGCCTCGTTCCCGGCGCACTCCGGGCGGCCGCGGTCCCATCGATCCGTCCCTTCAGCGTCAGTTTCCCGCAGGAGCAACTCGACGATTTGCGTCGGCGCGTGGCGGCGACCCGCTGGCCGGACAACGAAACCGTCACAGACAGCTCGCAAGGCGTGCAGACCGCGACGGCGCAAAAACTCGCCAAGCATTGGGCAACCGACTACGACTGGCGAAAAATGGAAGCGCGGCTCAACGCCCTGCCGCAGTTCATCACCGAGATCGACGGACTGGACATCCACTTCATCCACGTCCGCTCGCAGCATGAGAATGCCCTGCCGATCATCGTGACGCATGGCTGGCCCGGCTCCATCATCGAGCAGATGAAAATCATCGAGCCTCTGACCAACCCGACCGCGGATGGCGGCAGTGAGGCGGACGCTTTTCACGTGGTGATCCCGTCGCTGCCAGGCTACGGTTTTTCCGGCAAGCCCTCGGCGCCGGGATGGACCCCCGTCCGCATCGCCAAGGCATGGGCGGCACTGATGCAACGCCTCGGCTATACGAAATATGTCGCGCAGGGCGGCGACTGGGGCAATGCCGTATCCGAACAGATGGCCTTGCAGGAGCCGCCCGGTCTGCTTGGCATCCACACCAACATGGCCGCCACGGTCCCGGCCGATATCTCCAAGGCGCTGGCAGCAGGTGGCCCGATGCCGGCCGGCCTCTCGGCGGACGAGAAGCGTGCCTATGAACAGCTCGACGATTTCTACAAGAACGGGCTGGGCTACGCGATCGAGATGAACAACCGGCCGCAAACACTGTACGGCATCGTGGACTCGCCGGTCGGCCTAGCCGCCTGGATGCTCGACCACGACATCCGCAGCTACCAGATGATCGCCCGCGTGTTCGACGGGCAGCCGGAGGGGCTGAGCATGGACGACGTTATCAACAACGTCACGCTGTACTGGCTGACCAATACCGCGATCTCCTCGGCGCGGCTCTACTGGGACAACGCGCATTTCCCGTCGGGCGGCTTCTTCGATCCGCGCGGAATCAAGATCCCGGTCGCGGTCAGCGCATTCCCGGATGAGATCTATCAGGCCCCGCAGAGCTGGGCGGAAAAGGCCTATCCGAAGCTGATCCACTACAACAGGCCCGCCAAGGGCGGCCACTTCGCCGCCTGGGAGCAGCCGACGCTCTTCTCCGAGGAGCTGCGGGCCGCCTTCCGGCCGCTGCGCCAGCAAATCTAGCCAATCACCGGCGGCTTGCAGTCCTGACGATCTGAAACAGCGGGCCGCATCGTTCGGCCGGCCCGCGCGAGCAAACGCGCCCATGGCGCATTCCGGTGAGGAGAACGATCATGAACTACGAAGCAGCAAGTCTGGCGGCCGAGACCACAGGAAGCCCGCTCCCGCCCGAAAACGCACCCCGCGTCGCGTCTCGGCCGGCATCGTCGGCAAGGCAGATTCGCGTTGAACGCCACACCCCGGCCTATTGGCGAGTCACCTTCGACAACCCGCCCTTCAACATCTTCGGGCCGGAAACCATACCGCAGCTCAACGCGGTGGTCACCGCGATCGAAAACGATCCGGAGCTCAAGGTCGTCGTCTTCGACAGCGCGATCCCCGGCTTTTTCCTTACACACTACAATTTCACGCCACCCCTGTCGGAATCCACGAGCCTGCCTTCCGGCCCCACCGGGCTGCATCCGCTTCCCGACATGCTGGTCCGGCTGTCCCGTGCTCCGGTCGTGTCGATCGCGATGATCCGGGGAAGGGCGACGGGCGTCGGCAGCGAACTCGCACTGGCAAGCGACATGCGGTTCGCCAGCCGGGAAAACGCGATCCTCTCCCAATGGGAAGTCGGCGCCGCACTCGTGCCGGGCGGTGGGCCGATGGCCCGCTTGCCGAGATTGATGGGCCGTGGCCGCGCTCTGGAGGTTCTGCTGGGCGCCGACGATATCGGCGGCGAGTTGGCCGAGAGATACGGTTACGTCAACCGTGCGCTTCCGGAAGATGAGCTCGACGCTTTCGTCGATGTTCTGGCCATGCGCATCGCAACATTCGACCGCCAGGCCATTTCGGACACCAAGCGGCTCGTCGATTTCGCGAGTTTGCCCTCGGACCCGGAGATCGCCATCGGCTGGGATGCATTCATCACGTCCGTCCAGCGGCCGGAGGCTCAGTCCAGGATCAAGCAGCTCATGGAATTGGGACTTCAGACCAGCGGCGAGATCGAGAGCCGGCTCGGCCACTACACGGAGACTCTTGGCCGGGGCTAGCACCGCTCCGGCTTCGTTCACTTTAACAATCAAACTCGAACATCGCGCCGTTTGTGGCGCAGTCGAACAGGAGAAAGACAATGTCCATTTCGCAAAAAGGCGTCGCGGTGGTGACCGGAGCGTCCTCGGGAATCGGGGCAATCTATGCCGACCGACTGGCGCGCCGCGGCTACGACCTCATCCTGGTGGCCCGCAATCACGGCAAACTTCAGGAGGTTGCCGACCGCATCGCCCGCGCCACGGGCCGCATTGTCCAGGCGGTCGCGGCCGATCTCAACGACAAGGCCGACGTGAAACGCATCGAGACGCTGCTGGCGACCGATCCGAACATCACCATGCTGGTCAACAATGCCGGAGTCGGTGCGCTGGTGTCGCTGCTCGAATCGAACGTCGACGACATGGAGGCGATGATCGACCTTAACGTGACGGCGCTGATGCGGCTCACCTATGCCGTGGTTCCGGCATTCGTGGCGCGTGGCGGCGGCACGATCATCAACGTCTCCTCCGCCGTCGCCGTCGCGCCGGAAATCCTCAACGGCGTCTATGGCGGCACGAAAGCCTTCGTGCTGGCCTTCAGCCAGTCGCTCTACAAGGAGCTTGCCGACCGGAACATCCGCATCCAGACTGTCCTTCCAGGCGCGACCGCGACCAATTTCTGGGATGCCGCCGGCGGCTCTGTCGGCCAGTTGCCGGTGAAGATGGTCATGCAGGGCGACGATCTGGTCGACGCGGCGCTTGCCGGCTTCGACCAGGGAGAGTTCGTCACCATCCCGTCGTTGCCGGACGCAGCAGACTGGAATGCCTATGAAGCGGCCCGCCAAAAGCTCATCCCGAACATCTCGCTGAGCAAATCTCCGGCGCGATACCGGACGGCCGCCGCCGCCTGACGAAGCATTATTATCAACCCAAAACCCTTGGAGGCAGCAATGACTACAGACAATCCGCGCGTTGAAGCCACGGTCGGCCAGGGAGCGCGGCCGCAGGACATGAAGCTGGAAGTGACCGTCATTCCGGTTTCGGATGTCGACCGCGCCAAGCGCTTCTATGGCGGCCTGGGCTGGCGGCTGGATGCCGACTTCCCGGTCGGCGACAGCTTCCGGGTGGTTCAGTTCACGCCTCCCGGTTCGCCGGCCTCCGTTCACTTCGGCGTCGGCATCACCTCGGCTGCTCCCGGTTCGGCGAGCGGAAACTATCTGGTCGTTTCGGACATCGAGGCGGCGCGCACCGAGCTGGCAAGCCACGGCGCCGATGTCAGCGACGTGTTCCATCGCGCCGGTCCCGGACAGCCGGCGATCGGCGGTAGGGATCCGAAGGGCCGAAGCTACGTCTCCTTCGCCACGTTCAAGGATCCGGACGGCAATGGCTGGTTGCTCCAGGAAATCACCCAGCGCTTCCCCGGGCGTGTCGACGGCGATACGAGTTTTGCCTCGGTCCCTGACCTGGCAGCGGCGCTGCGCCGCGCGGCAGCCGCACATGGCGAGCACGAGAAGCGTGAGGGCGGCAAGCATGACGAGAACTGGCCGGATTGGTACGCGGCATTCATGGTCGCCGAACATGCCGGCAAGGAACTGCCGCTTTGAGACTTCCCGCGTGGCGGCGGTTTGCCGCCGCCACGTCATCCGGTGGCGCGGTGATCGAACCTGCTGGCAAACGATAGCTTGATCGGAGGGAGAGATGAGCAGCGCGATACCCACTCGGCGCGACCCTGATTTGCTTGGCCAGACCGTTGTCGTCGTGGGCGGCAGCGCCGGGATCGGGCTGGAGACTGCCCGTCGAGCCCGCTCCGAGGGCGCCGCCGTCATCATCACCGGCCGCAATCGCGACCGCCTCGATCAGGCCACGCGTGAGGTCGAGGCGGATCGCACAGCCGTTTTCGACGCCAACGATTCCGCGGCCCTTGAGTCGTTCTTCCGGAACCTGCCGGGGCCGATCGACCACGTCATGGTCACCGCCGGCGCGCCCCGCTACCGCGCTCCCCTCGAAATTCCACCGGACGAGGCGCGGCAGGACCTCACGGAACACCTTTTACTCGCCATCAACGTCGCACGCTGCGCGGCTGGCAAGGTCACCGGATCGCTGATATTCATGGGCGGCACCGGCGCGCGCCGCCCGAGGCCGGGCCTCGCAATCGCCTCGACGGTTACCGCCGCGCTTCCCGCCCTCATCGCCAACCTCGCGCTGGAACTGGCGCCAATTCGTGTCAACCTGATCGCCGCAGGCTTCGTCGACACTCCGCTGTCGGCGTCCTTGCTCGGCGAGAACCTTCACAAACGCCGCGACGAACTGCGCGCCACGCTGCCGATCCAGCGCGTGGTGACGCCGACCGATGTCGCCGCGCTCGCCGTCCACATCATGAGCAACACCGCGCTGACTGGCGCAACTTTTGACATCGACGGCGGTCAACAACTGGTCTCCTGAAAATGGACAGGCGGCCAACCTCGCAAAACACGCTGCATACGAAGAGGCAGAACCATGAACAGCTTCAATGTTTCCGACAGGATCGATGAGCGCCGCCGTCACATTCTCGGCGCGGCGGCAATCGGTCTCGCGTTTGCCGAATTCGGCTTGGCCCCGCCGGCCCAGGCGACATCGGGGGGGCCGACCTCGGCAACGGCAAATGGGTTCGGCCCAATCAAGCAGGTCGACGCGGGGCTGCTTAATGTGGGCTACGCGGAGGAAGGGCCGGCGGACGGCGCGCCCGTCATCCTGCTGCATGGATGGCCCTACGACATCCACACCTACGCCGACGTCGCACACTTCCTTGCGGCGGAAGGTTTTCGCGTGATAGTGCCCCATCTGCGAGGCTACGGCACGACCCGCTTCCTCTTGGACCAGACAATGCGCGACGGCCAGCAGTCCGCCATAGCAGCCGACATCGTTGGGCTGATGGACGCGCTCAAGATCGACAAGGCGACGATCGGCGGCTGCGACTGGGGCGCCCGAACCGCCAACATCATCGCCGCGCTGTGGCCGGAGCGCTGCAAGGCGATGGTGTCGGTGAGCGGCTATCTGATCGGCAACCAGCAGGCGGGCAAGCAGCCGCTGCCGCCCAAGGCCGAGTTGCAATGGTGGTACCAGTACTATTTCGCCACCGAGCGCGGCAGCGCCGGTTACGAAAAATACACACACGATTTTGCCCGCCTGATCTGGCAGCTCGCCTCGCCGCAATGGAAATTCGACGACGCCACCTTCGAGCGCAGCGCGGTTGCATTCGACAATCCGGACCATGTCGACATCGTGGTGCACAACTACCGCTGGCGGCTCGGGCTGGCGGACGGCGAGCCGCAATACGACGAACTGGAAAAGCGGCTCGCCAAGGCACCCGTCATCGGAGTGCCGACGATCACGCTGGAAGGTGACGCCAACGGCGCACCGCATCCCGAGCCTGCGGCCTATGCAAAAATGTTCTCGGGCAAATACGAACACCGCCTCGTCACCGGCGGCATCGGCCACAACCTGCCGCAGGAAGCGCCGGACGCCTTCGCCAAAGCTGTCATCGACGTCAGCCAGGCGTCGTTCCGATGAGCCGTCCAACCGCCTACCGCACCGTCGATGTCGACGGCCTTCCGATCTTCTACCGCGAGGCGGGCGATGCCGGCGCACCGGTGATCTTGCTGCTTCATGGCCTGCCGTCGTCGTCGCGCATGTACCAGCCTCTGCTGGACCGCCTTTCGGACCGCTATCGCCTGGTCGCCCCCGACTATCCCGGCTTCGGCCACAGCGCCGCGCCTGACCCTGGCGCATTTGCTTACACATTCGACCATATCGCCGAAGTGATGATCTGCTTCACCGAGCTCCTCGCGATCCCGCAATACAATCTGTTCATGCAGGACTACGGTGGCCCGGTCGGGTTCCGCATGGCGATGGCGCATCCCGAACGGGCGCAATCGCTAATCATCCAGAACGCGGTCGCGCATGACACCGGCCTCGGCGAGATATGGGCTACGCGGCGGGCCTTCTGGGCGGACAGGGCAGCGCATGAGGCGGCGCTGCGCGGGAACCTGCTGTCGCTGGAGACAACTCGCCGCCGTCATATCGGCAGCGATCCGGATATCGGGCGCTACGATCCCGACCTCTGGACCGACGAGTTCGCCTTCCTCAGCCGGCCGGGACAATCGGATATCCAGACGGAGCTATTCTACGATTACCGCAAAAACGTAGCCGCTTATCCGAGGTGGCAGCGGTGGATGCAGGAGAACAAGCCTCGTCTGCTGGTGCTTTGGGGCCGATACGACCCATCGTTCGACATATCAGAGCCAGAAGCCTACCGGCGCGATGTACCCGACGCCGAGGTTCAAATTCTAGACGCGGGACATTTCGCGCTCGACACCAGCGCCGACGAAGTAGCTGATCTCGTCCACAACTTTCTCCAACGGCAAAATAGTCATTTCTGAATCGAGCCGCCCCCGGAGTTTGTTGCGATTTGGGTCCCTTAGCAGGGGCGGCCGCACCCAGCCAAAGCACCAAGAAAGCGCACCTTGCCTAACCACATCGAGGCGACCGGTGCGTGGGAAATGAATGTTCAGGCGGCAGTCCTCGTGGCGGATAGTTGACAGCTTCCCGCCCCAAGGTGACCGGAAAGCGAGGCAACTAGGACGTTGGCAATAAGCTAAGAATTCAAAGAAGACAGTACTGATACTGAGGCTTCACAACGGGCGGCGCGGTGATGTGAAATAGGCGTTTGGGTGTTAGCGCCGAGCTGACAAATGTTAACATTGGCGGCGCGATTCTCGGCAGCGGGGCGGGGGGAGCGGCGGCGGCGTGTTGGTTTGGCGAGGGGACAGCCGTGGTGGGCGGTGCTGCGGAGGAGGCGGTGGGTGTTAATGCCGGCCTCACAAAACCTCACATTGGCGGCGCGATTCTCGACAGCGGAGCGGGGCGAGCGGCGGCGGCGTGTTGGTTTGGCGAGGGGACAGCCGAGGTGGGCGGGGTGCTGCGGAATGCCGTTTGGGTGTTAATGCCGACCTCACAAAACCTCACATTGGCGGCGCGATTCTCGGCAGCGGGGCGGGGGAGCGGCGGCGGCGTGTTGGTTTGGCGAGGGGACAGCCGTGGTGGGCGGTGCTGCGGAGGCGCCGGTGGGTGTTAGTGCCGACCTGACAAAACCACACATTGGCGGCGGGATTTCGGCACGGCGGAACTGGGCGAGCCGGCGGCGGAGTGCTGGTTTGGTGAGGGGACTTTTTGGTGAGTGCGGCGCTGCGGAGGCGCCGGTGGGTGTTAGTGCCGACCTGACAAAACCGTACATTGGCGGCGGGATTGTCGGCAGCGGAGTTGGGCCAGAGGGCCGGTGAAGTGCGGCTCCGCAAGGATCGGCGCGGTGTCGCGAGATCGCCGTTTGGGTGTTGGTACCGACTTCAAAAAACAGGCCGAAGCGTTCACCCGCCAGGGCGACCCGTGGCCGCCTCGCTCGCCCGTAATGAGGGCCGAATGCCCATGCTGCGGGACGATCAGGTCGCGGAGGCGTTCGTAAATCCGCAGGCGACGGACCGGCTGTTCGCACAGGCCGACACGCCGGCCGTGCGCGCCGCGATTTGCGACGAAGGGTTGTCGCGCGCCAACACGGCCAGCCCTGAGCGCATCCAGCGTTTTGTCCAGGAGCACGGCGAGCAGCTGCAGCGCTTCCCCGGCCTGCGGGAAGAGTTCGAGCGGGCGGGCATGGCGCGCGGTGCCGAGGCCATTGCTGCGGCCCGCGAGACGGCCACCACGCGCGAGCTCGGAACGCCAGACTCCGAGAAGGGACGCGGCGCAGTGGGCGCTATCTGCAGTTCAGCGACGCCAACGCCGAACGCGCCATGAGCGAAGTGCTGTCGGCGAAAGACCCCGCCAAGGCGGCCGACGAACTGCTGACGTTCGTCAACGACGCGCCGGCTGCCGTCGAGGGCGCGCGCGCGGCGTTCTGGAAGAAGATGAAGTCGCAGGCGCAGAGCACCGACAACACGACGCGCGCCATGTCCGGCGAGCGGCAGTGGCGCGGCGATTGGCTGAAATCCTTCCTCGACAATCCAGCCACGTCGGCGGTCGCCGAACGGCTGTACCGCGACAAGCCGGAAGACCTTCAGGCCATCCGTGCGTTCGCTGACGTGCTCGACAATGCCGATATGCGGGTGCGCGGCAAGGCGTCGGCATCGCAATGACGATGTCGATCCAATTTCCAACAAATGTCCGGCCTAGCGACATAGGTCAAGCAAATGGCGCGCATCGTGGTTCAGGCCCGTTTGGAGGCTTACATGCGAAAGAGATATTGGGTTGCTGTTTCATTCGTCCTCGCAGCGGTCCTGACCTTGACCTGGCATCATGACGGTGGCCCTGTCGACCTGGAGGAGGCGATTGTCAGGGCCGCTGTGGTGAACACGCTAACTGCGGCGGACTCGCGGTGTCCACTTGCGGATCGGGCGATCGATGAGGCTGCGTCATGGCTGCTTGCAGCCTGCGCTGAAGGCGGATTGGCTTGGTATGACGCGGCGCATCGATATGGTGATGATGCGGCCAAGGTCTTCACTACGTTTGGTAACGACCCAACATTCAACGAGGTTTTTCAGACGCTCGGCCCACCTGTCGTGCCGGTTGTCACCTATTTCGTCCGCAACGGGTCCACGCAGTACCTGCTGCAGGAGACGATCGGGCAAGGCGTTTCTCACCTGTGGAACGGCGAGGCGATTGGCTTTGGCGTCGCGGAGCTCACTCCTGAGCAGTACGGGCTGATTGCTATTGAGGAACTCAAGACCCGCGGCCACGAGATGCTGTCGGAATTCGAGATCGTCGATGGGACTGCAGTCCGCAAACAATTCACGCGAACTGTCCTGGGAGCCAAGAGTCTGTTCCTGGGCGGGATTTCCGATGTTGAGACAGTGATCGCCCGCGGCGAAAGACTGCCGAAATGGAGCGAGGTTGGCTGGGCGGCTCTTGACGCAACCGTGATCGCAGGGGGCATCGGAGTTGCCGTCAAATCCTTGCGTGTGGCCAAGGCGCCCGCAACGATTGTAGGACGAGGTTCAATGAAGTTCGGCATTTTGCAGCGCGCCGGGGGAGGGGCGGTGCGATCGTTGTCCGCATTCGCCAAGGTGTCGGGCGTTGCCGCGGTAGTGGCGATACCCTATCTGGCCATCACCCGTCCGCAGCTTGTTGCCACCGCAGCGGGATGGGTTGCTGAACAGATCGGGATGCCTGCTTGGCTGGGCGTGTTTCTGGCCTTCTCGGCGCTATCTCTGTTCTTTCTATTGGCGGTTCGGCTTGTTCTCGCGCCTATTCTGTTTGTAGCAAAGAGCTTCGACCGTTTGCGACCGCGACATGACACCTAGGGTCGGTCCGTCCGCAGATGACTGCCCCGACCCTGCATCTGGGATTGGCCAATTGCCGCCTTCCGGCCGATTGTATTATTCCCGTACAAGCACTTAATCCGAGGCAGGCGGTCCAGGCTTGGCGGTTCGTGTTGGTAGCGGGCCTCGTCGATTAAGGGACAACTCCAAAGGGTAGTCTCTGGCGCCGTCTCGACCAGGCCGCTCCATCATGGCCTTCTGGGAGACGGCCCGGCCAAGACGTGCGTTGCCGACGTACAATGTCTGCGGAAAAGTCGAATTCCAATTCTGGGATGGAGAGGCGGCGGCTCCTTCCGCCAAGCCAATCCTGAAGTACCGGCGCGACCGGTTGCTCGACTTTCTTCTGGCGCTGGAGCAGGACCGGTTCGAGAGATTGTGCCAGCGCATTTTGACGCCGACCCGGCGGCGGTCGCGTCCGCGCCGGAGCCATGCGAGGCTTCTTGCGCAGCGGCGGAACCAGCCATGATCCCCGCCATTATGGTGTCGCAGGCGGGCGCTTGGGCGCGTTGCCGGCCCTCGCCCAATCGAGGCGACGCTGGAAGGCGGGGAATGGACGAAGAAGCCGGTAGCGAGTTGCGAAAAAAGCGGCGTGGGACCAGGATCGCGGCGCAAATCGTTGGCGACCTAAAGTCGGATTTGTCCCCCCCGGACGTCAACCCGGTCGTGCCGGCGAGCGATGGTGATCCTGTAGGTCCGGACGACTTGAAACAGGGTGCCCTCTTTCATCGAAGCGCCGCTGCCGCCCGTTCATTGGGACAGGCTCTCGGTAAGGACCTCGGAGTGGCCTCGCGCCGGGCTGGACATCGCTTGCGGGCAGAGGCCGAGCGGCTGCGCAGGCACGCAGAGCGGCTAACGACGCGGGTCCGTGAGGCCGATTATTCGCGTCTCGGTTCGGATTTGATTGCGACAGCAGGGGGCATCAGCGGCTGGGTGTCGCGCCTTAGGGGCCGGAGCGGCGATGACGCTCGCACTCGCCCTGCGCCGCAATCGCGGTCTCCGGGCCGCCGTAAAACGTCGCTGGCCGCGACGGCAGCCGTCCTCGTCAGTGGGATCCTGGTCGCAGCCATCACGACCTGGTGGGCGCTGCGCGACGTGCCGTGGCAGGAAATAGCCGAAGGATCGCTGAAGCCCGTGGTGGTTCTTGAGAGCGCGGACGGCAAGCCGCTGGTGCAGCAAGGGCCATTTCAGGGCGCCTACGCCACCCGCGACCAGTTTCCACAGCACCTGGTCGACGCCGTGTTGTCGGTGGAAGATCGCCGCTTCCACGAGCATTTCGGCATTGATCTGCGGGGCATGGCGCGCGCGCTCTTCCGCAACCTAGTCGCCGGACAGGTGGTCGAGGGAGGGAGCACGATCACCCAGCAATTGATCAAGATCCTCTATCTGGAAAGCGACCGCACCTACAAACGCAAGATCCAGGAATTCGTCATTGCCCTTTGGCTGGAGAACAAGTTCGGCAAGGATGAAATCCTAACGCGCTACCTCAACAACATTTATCTCGGCGCCGGCGCGACGGGGATACCCGCGGCGGCGCGGGTCTATTTCGACAAGGACCCAAGCGAACTTGATCTACGCGAGTCGGCGATGCTCGCCGGCCTCATCCGCGCGCCATCTCAGCTCAGCCCGCTGACCAATCCCGAGGGTGCGCGAGCGCGCGTGCCGATCGTGCTTGATGCGATGGTGGCGAATGGGAAGCTGGGCCCGGCCGAGGCGGCGGCCGCCAAGACCGAATTCGCCGCGCTGAAGCCGACAAGACCTGCCGAGCGCGCTGGAAGCTGGTTCGCCGACTGGGTGATGGAGGAGGCGCGCGTGATCGCCGGGCCTTACCGGGGCACGATCCGGGTGCGGACGACGATGATGCCAAGGTTGCAGGCGATTGCCCAAGAGGTCGTCGCCAAGGCGATGGATGCCGAAGGTGAGACGCTAGGCGCGTCGCAGGCGGCGCTGGTGGCGATGACCCCGGAGGGCGCGGTGGTGGCGATGGTGGGCGGGCGCAAATATGACGACAGCGAGTTCAATCGCGCCGCGACGGCCGAGCGGCAGCCGGGCTCGACGTTCAAGCTATTCGTGCTGCACGCGGCGCTGAAGGCCGGCAAGACGCCCCGTGACCGCGTCATCGACGAGAAAATGGATATCGACGGTTGGTCGCCCGAGAATTTTGGCGGAGAATACAATGGCAGAGTGACGATCGCAGAAGCCTTCGCGCGCTCGCTAAACGCCGCGACAGTCGCCCTGGCGCAGGAAGTGGGCATCGACGAGGTAGCGGCATCGGCCCGCGAACTCGGCATCGACGCCAAGCTCACCGAGACGCCAGCACTGGCGCTTGGCGCTTCGGAGGTGACACTGATCGACCTCACTGGCGCCTACGCGTCGGTGCGGGCAGGCGTCGCTCCTGTCGAACCGTGGGGAATCGTTTCGTTCCAGAGCGACCAACAGCGGCCTTTCCGTGTCGGCCCTTCGAAGCAACCTGAGACCAGCCTGAAGGCGATGCAGAGCGACCTCGTTGGGTTGTTGAACCTCGTCGTCGAGCGCGGCACTGGGCGCGAAGCGCGGCTCGACGGTTTCGCAGCCGGCAAGACGGGAACCAGCCAGAACCACCGCGACGCCTGGTTTGTCGGCTTCACCGAGCCGCTGGTCGCTGGCGTGTGGGTCGGCAACGATGATGGCTCGCCGATGCGGGACGTGACAGGCGGGAAGCTGCCCGCGGTAATCTGGAGAAATTTCATGACGGCTGCGATGGCCGAGTTGTCGGCAACGCCCCCAACGTCGGAACAGGGCGCCGCCCCGGCGACCGCTTCGGTCGAGGGCGAAACAGTTGCGTGCAACGTGCGCGCCTGCTCCCGCTCGTATCGTTCGTTCCGCCCCTCCGACTGTACGTACCAACCCTACCGCGGCACACGGAAACTCTGCGAGAAATGAGGGACGGCCACGGATGACAGAACATCTGTCGGTCGTGCCATTCGAAGCACTCTCCCTTCCGCTTGATGCCAGTGGATCGGCCGGCGCGCCGGGCGTGGGGAGTGGCGTACGCGGCGTGTATGGTATCGACCCTTTCCTGCACGTCCGGCAGGAGCAAGGGGGCGAAACGAGGAGACGGATCGCGGCGTTGCGGCATCTCCCGCCTTCGCCGGCCAGCCGCTAGATCGGGGTCCGAGGCCAGGCCTCGGATGGGGATGGGAGGCGCCGGACTTGATGACAACGCCGTCGCGACATGGAATGCGCGCGGCAACACGCCGCTAATGACCGGAGCCACTGTGAACGTCAGCCTTACGAGCACGGCGACCGCACCTGGCTCCGGTACGACGCAGGTGCCTGATCCCGCGCCGCTGTTCGCTGATCGAAATGGTGCGGATAATCTTGACGGAGATCAGCCAAGCGATCCTGAGACGCCGGCCGAGCCGAGAGCATCCGGTATCGCTCCCGCTCCATCCGGGTTACGATGCGTGGCTGAGAACGGGCGCGGGCGCCTCATCGGACCACCTACGTCAGGAGGGCAGCGTGAAATCACCGGCGGTGAGAGTGATGACCGTAGCCGATGAAGATTCGGCAGTCGGGATAATCATGCTGGCGTTTGCAGCAGACCCTATGGCGCGATGGACCTGGCCGCATGCAAGCCCGTACCTTGCAGCAATGCCGCGAATGGTCCGCGCGTTCGGGCGCAAGGCATTCTCCAACGGAAGCGCCTTTTGTACCGACGGCTACGCCGGCACGGCGCTGTGGCTGCCGCCCGGCGTGCATTCCGAAGAGGAAGAGCTTGGCGCCGTGCTCGAGAGCACGGTTGAACCCTCTCTCGCCCCTGAAACCGCGGCCATATTCGAGCAGATGGCCACGTACCATCCGACCGAACCGCATTGGTACCTGCCACTGATCGGCGTCGACCCGGCGCATCAGGGCGAAGGTCACGGCGATGCCTTGATGGCGTACGCACTCGCGCAGTGCGACCGCGATCACGCGCCGGCCTATTTGGAATCCTCGAACCCGCGCAACATATCATTCGACCAGCGGCACGGCTTCGAACCGCTCGGCGCGATCCAGTTCGGTTCGTCGCCCACTCTCATCCCGATGCTGCGGCGACCTCGTTGAGCGTTCATCGGAAGCTGTCAGCCCGCTTCCAACCCCAAAGCAATCGGAGGAGAGGTGCAATGCACGTTGGCACCAGCCACGAACTTGAGACAACGACACCGACGCTGTGCCGAACAACGGCCACCAAGGAGCGCGGCGCCGAGAGGTGGTGCCGTGGTGGTTTCGGTCTGCGGAACATGCGTTTGGGTGTGAGTGCCGGCCTGACAAAGCCATACGTTGACGGCGGGAATTTCGGCAGCGGAGCGGGGCGGACCGGCGGCGGAGTGCTGGTTTGGGGAGGGCAGGCGTGGGGTCGTAGCGCTGCAGCCGGTGGGTGTTACTGCCGTGTTCACAAAAGTTCACATTGGCGGCGGAATTTTCGGCAAGGGCGGAGCTGGGGGAGCCGGCGGCGAGCTGGTTTGGTGAAGGACAGCGGTGGTGGGTGGAACAGCAGTCCGTTGTCAAATCCGACCTGTCAAAACCTTACGTTGGCGGCTCGATTTTCGGCTGCGTAGTTGGGCCAATCGGCCCCTCGCATGCTACTCACCGCTAGCCAACGCTGCCGACGCCCATAACCATGCTTTCCGTGTTGGGGAGCGCGTCGGCAACATTCAGTCGAAGTGCATCCGGTCGTCAATCGCTGGCGCCAACTTTAGACCAGGGGACAGATGCTCCGGAAGGGCCGCGACGCTAGCAACGGAACCCACGGGCCCAAAAAGATTATCGAAGATGCTATCGGGGCGGCGGGTTTGATGCACTAGGCAAGTGAAATCCAGATCTCGTGGCGTCTACCCCCAATTGCGGCATCAGGTGCGCTCAATCCGTTCCGGTCACGGCTAAACTAACACCCTTCCGAAGCTAATGATTTCACCATTCTGAGGACGACCGGGTCGTAGGGCAGCTTTTGGCTTTGGCGATAATCCATCACAAAGACCCCAACGCTATCGTCGCAAGTTACAATGACCCGCACATAGCGTATCATCCCACCCTTGATGCCCGAGTAGCTCGCCCAAGATTCGGTGAGCCGGCGATAGGTGACTTTCCACCCACGCCGCGCGTCATCAGCTATCAGTGCTTCGACGCGCTGTTTGAAGTTGCCACCCAAAATGTGGTCGCCGCGAACGACAAGGCTCGCATCTAATGGACCGAGAAAGGTCGCGGCCTGGCCGTCTTCAGCGATATGATCAAGTGAGAAGCCCGGAGGCACTGTGAAGATGATGCCGGCTTTTCGGAAGCCGAAAGCGGTCCAATCCTGCGCTAGCGTTGGCCCCGTCGACGCAGCCAAGAAAATCGCCGTCCCGGCAACACTCGCTACCACCATTCCAAGAACCGCATACCTCAACATCGTCTTCCGTATTCCCGGCCCTGATCGCGTCGACTCATTGCCGTCACCAGCACAATTGACCCCAGTCGTGCTTTGTTCCACCTCCCGCTGACGTCGGCCATCTTCAAAACAGCGTTTCTGTAAGCAGCTTATCGAGCGCAATTTTCAGGATCGGCCTGAAGGCAAACTAAAGTCTGATCGGCTCAAGCCAATAGAGATCCCCGCAGGATCGGCCTGGTCGCAGACCTACATTTGGCTCTCTGCAAAAGGCAGAGCTACCGTTTGCTAGTTTTGCGGAAGCTGGTGCGGCCTCAATCCAGGCCACGTTCGGAACGAAATCGTTCGACTTAAATTGTTGTGACAGTTTCGGCACATCGGACACCTCAAAAATGCCTACACCAAGGCCCTCGACCCCAGGCTGTTGATTTCCACTGAGAAGTGACCCAGTCGACGGAGGTTTTTCCATCGAGAATTGACCCATGTTTGAAGCTCCTCCCACACGGATTGTGTGGGGGACATCGGAGTGATCGACATGGAGTTATTGAGCGTCATCCGACGCTGGCACTACCGAGACCATCTTTCGATCCGCGACATCTCGCGCCGAACCGGACTAT